>NZ_CP027668.1:600000-852500 GCF_003008515.1 Phreatobacter cathodiphilus
TCATGGGCATGCCGCGGCGGGTGTTCACCTACGATTCCGGCCTCGGCTGGGACATCCCCAACTTCATCTCCTCGCTCGGCAGCTTCGTCATGGCCTTCGGCTTCGCCGTCGCGCTCATCGACATCGCCCTCGCGGTCAGGTTCGGGCGCCGGGCGCCGCGCAATCCCTGGAAGGCGGAGACGCTGGAATGGGCCATGCCGAGCCCGGTACCCTCCTACAATTTCGCCAGCCTCCCGACGGTCACCGGCCGCCGGCCGCTCGAGGACGACCCCGGTCTCGCCCACCGCCTCGCGGCGGGGGAGGGGCATCTGCCCACGCCCCGAGACGGCCTGCGCGAGACGCTCGGCGTCGACATGCTGACCGGCCGGGTCACCGAGATCGTCATTCTGCCCGGCAATTCGCCCCTGCCCATCGTCACCGCGCTCGCCGTCGGCAGCTTCTTCCTCGCCATGCTCTTCGGGCTCTACTGGCTGACGCCCGTATCCGTCCTTGCCGTCGTGGTGCTGGTCTGGCTCTGGGCGGCGGCCATCGGCGCGCGGCGCGACGTCGGCCCGCTGGACACCGGCGGCGGCGCCGTCGTTCCGCCGCATCACGAGGCGGCCGAGGCGCCGGGCTGGTGGGGCAGCGTCTTCACACTCGTCGCCGATGCCAGCTTCTTCATGTCGCTCATCTTCGGTTATGCCTTCCTCGCGACGGTCGCCCCGGGCTGGCCGCCGCCGCGCCTCTTCACCCCGTCGATCGCACCGATCCTCCTGGCCGTGGCGGCCCTTCTTCTCGCTCTCGCTGCCGGACGCCACGCGCTCCGCACCGTGATGGCCGGCCGGAGTGCCCCCGCGGCCTGGAGTGCGGGCCTGGCGGCGGGAGCGACCGCCCTCGCCCTCGCCGGCCTCCTCACTGCGGGCTGGTGCGGCGGCCTCTCGGCGGGGTCCCACGCCTATGACGCGGTGACCTGGGTGCTCGTCGCCTATGCCGCCGTCCATCTCGCCGTCGCCGGGCTGATGCTCGCCTTCGTCGCCCGGCGCCTCGTCGGCGGCTGGGGTTCCGCGCTGCGCAGCCTCGAGATCAGGGTCGCCTTGATGTGGAGCGCCTATGCCGCCTTCGCGACGGTCGCGGTGATCGTCGCCGTCGCAGGTCCGGGAGGCTCGTCATGGCGCTGGTGGTGAAGGTTCTCGCAGGACTTCTCCTCTGGGGAGCCGGCTTCTCCATCCTCTACGCGCTGCATGGCCTCGGCTGCGGCCTCGGCTGGACCGACCTGCGCATCGGCCCGCTGAACCTCCTTCAGGCGGTCCTGATCGGCACCTGGATGGCGTTGCTGGCGATGGCCACGGCCTGGGCCTGGTTCCTCTGGCGGAGCGGCGGGCCGGCCGAGTCGGCGTTCCTGCGGACGGTCGGGCTGGTATCGGCGCTGACCGGCCTCGGCGGGCTCTTCTTCACCGGCGCACCGGTGCTGCTCCCCGCCCATTGCCTCTAGAGCCGCGGCGGCGCGTTCAGTGCGCCGCCGTCTCCTTCAGCGTCTGGCGCAGGCTCCGCACGGTGTCCTCGGTCACCGGAGGGGCGTCGTTGCCCCAGCTCGCGCGCACATAGCTCGCCACGGCGGCGATCTGCGCGTCCGTCAGTTTCCACGCGTAGGACGGCATGCTGAGCGGGGTCGGGCGGGCCTGGGTCGGCACCGAGCGCGCGCCTTCCAGCAGGATGCGGATCACCGTGGTGGGATTGGGATCGCGCACCTTGTTCGAGCCGGCGAGCGGGCCGAAGAAACGCGGCACGCCCGTTCCGTCCGCCCTGTGGCAGGCGCTGCAATTGTCCGCATAGATGGCCCGACCTGCCGTCATCACGCTCTCGGCGGGCTTCGTCGCCGCGCTGCGGGCGGGGCTGTCGAGGCTGCGCAGATAGACCGCCATGGCCTTGAGGTCGGCCTCGGTCATGAGCTGCGTCGAATATTCGATCACCTCGGACATGATGGAGACGGCGGCCGTGTGGGCGTTGCGGCCGGTCTTCAGGTATTCGACGATCTCGGCATCCGACCAGTGGGCGATGCCGCCGTTGCGCCCGGCGCGGATGTCGGGCGCCGCCCAGTTGTCGAGCTCGCCGCCCTGGAGATGGCGGCTCCTGCGGTCGGCGCCGACGAGGTTCTTGTCCGTGTGGCAGGCGCCGCAATGGCCGGGGCCCTCGACGAGATAGGCGCCGCGATTCCATTCCGGGGAGCGCGCCGGGTCGGGCTGGTACACCCCCGGCGTGAAGTAGAGCAGGTTCCAGCCGGCCATCAGCCGCCGCCACGACAGAGGGAAGGGCAGCGAATTGGGCGGCGACTCCTTTTCGACCCGCGGCAGCGCGGCGAGATAGTCGTAGACAGCGTCCACGTCCTGCCGCGGCATCTTCGTGAAGTGCGGATAGGGAAAGGCGGGGTAGAGGCGCTGTCCGTCCCGCCTGATACCCTGATGGACCGCCCGCCAGAAGTCGTCCTTGGTCCAGCGCCCGATGCCGCTGCGCTCCGCGAAGGTGATGTTCGGCGCGTGGATCGTGCCGAAGGGCGTCGGCATGGGCCGACCGCCCGAATAGGGCGCCTCTCCGGGTACGGTGTGGCAGCCCTGGCAGTTGCCGGTGGCGGCGATGTAGCGCCCGCGCTCAACCTGCGAATAGCTGGTCGTCTGGGCGAGGCCGGCGGTGGACAGCGCCGCGAGGGCGGCCGTGGCGAGGAAGAGCGATCTCATGCCTGCACCAAGGGGCCGGGGTTGCGCAGGTACTGGCTGCGAATGGCAGCGGCGGCCCAGAAGGTGAGCGCCGCGACCGTCGCCGTCGGATTGTAGCCGGCGTTCTGCGGGAACACGCCGGCGCCCATGACGAAGAGGTTCGGCACGTCCCAGCTCTGCAGGTAGCGATTGACGACGCTGTTGGCCGGCGTCGTTCCCATGATCGTGCCGCCGGTGTTGTGGGTCGTCTGGTAGGGCATGGAATCGTAGGGACCGTCGCGCAGCACGACCTTGACCTCGCGTCCTCCCATGAGCCGTGCGATGTCCGTCGCCCGCGCCGAGAGAAAGCGCGCCATGGCCCGGTCGTTGGGCGTGAAGTCGTAGGTCATGCGCAGCAGCGGCTGGCCATAGGCGTCCTTGTAGGTGGGATCGAGGTCGAGGGCGTTGGTGGCGTAGGCCATGGAGGCGCCGTGGGCGCCGACCGTGGTGGAGGTGAGGAAGTTGTCGGCCACCGCCGCCTTCCACTGCGAGCCCCAGGTGGGGGTGCCCTCGGGCGTCCTGTGGGTCTCGATGGGACGCGCGTTGGTCGTCCAGTTGGCGATGTAGCCGCCGCCGATGAAGCCGAGCCCGGTATGGTCGAAATTGTCGCCGTTGTACTCGTCCACCGCGGCGCCCAGCGCGCCGGCGCCGACGAAGCCGTTGGTGAACTTGTCGTCGTAGAAGACCTGGGCGGCCGCCATGACCTGGTAGCAGTAGTTCTTGCCGACCAGCCCTTCGCCGGTGGCGGGGTTGTAGACCTCGCCGATGCCGGAGAGCATCATCAGCCGCGCGTTGCTCAGCGGATAAGCGCAGAGGATGACCAGCTCGGCCGGCTGTTCGTAGCGGTTCCCGTCCAGGTCGATATGGGTGACGCCCGTCGCCCGGCGTCCCGTGTTGTCGCGGGTGATCGACAGCACCTCGTTCTGCACCTTCAGGGTGAAATTCGGCTTGCGCATCAGCACGGGCAGGATGGTGGTCTGGGCGCTCGCCTTCGAATAATTGCCGCACCCGTACTTCTCGCAGAACCCGCAATAGCTGCAGGGCGCGAGCTGGGCTCCGAGCGGGTTCACGTACGGGCGGGTCAGGTTGGCGGAGGGGCCGGGGAAGGGCTTCAGGCCGAGCTGTCGCGCGGCGTGGATGAACTGGTTCTGGGAGAAGGTCATGTGCATCGGCGGATTGGGATATTCCGCGCTGCGCGGCCCTTCGAACGGGTTCCCGCCCTCGACGATCTCGCCGCGCAGGTTGCCTGCCTTCCCGCCGATGCCGCAGAGCTTGTCGAACCGGTCGTAGTGCGGCTCCAACTCGTCATAGGTGACGCCGTAGTCCTGCACGGTCATGCCCTCGGGCAGGGCGCCGTAGCGGGCGGTGTTGTGCGATTGCGCCGCGAAGTCGCTCGGCAGGAAGCGCCAGGTCTGGCCGTTCCAGTGTACGCCGCCGCCTCCGACCCCTTCGCCCGGCAGGAACGAGCCCCAGCGCCGCATCGGCCGCGCCACCTGGTCCCTGTTGTTGCGGAAGGTCAACGTGTCCCGCGCGTTGCTCTGGAACATCTCCTTGCGCCAGTACCAGCGCAACTCGTCGGGCGCCGTCGTCGGCGGGAAATGAGTCGGCGTGTCGCGCCAGGCGCCGCGCTCGATGGCGAGCACCTGAAGCCCGGCATCGGTGAGCTCCTGGGCCATGATGGCGCCCGTCCAGCCGAAGCCGACGAGCACCACGTCCACGGGCGGCAGCTTTTTCATCCGGAATGTCCTCGTCTGCAGGCGCGTCAGCGCGGGGTCCAAGCCGGGCCGCCCTTGAGCCCGACGGGCTCGAGGGTCACACGCTGGCCGTTGTGGTCGAGATAGGGGCGGTAGTCGTAGCGGGCGCCCGGAAAGCCCACGAGGCGCCAGCCCACCATGTCGCGGTTGCCGCCATAGAGCGGGTCGCAGAAGAAGCCCTCGATGGCGTTCTCGTGAACCAGGCCGAAGAAGGCCTTGGCGGGCACGCCGTCCGGCAGCTCGAACTCACCCTTTTCCATGGCCGCCAGCACGGAGTCCTGCGTCGCGGCGTCGAGGTCGGCGAAGACGCGGCCGCCGTGCCGCTCGCGACAGGCGGAATCCAGCGCCGCAATGCCCCGGCGGTAGAAGCCGGCCGGCGGCTCCTCGAACTGATAGCCCTGTTCCGGCGTCGACGGGCCGAAAGGGCCCTGCATGTACCAGCGCTCGCCGCGCCCGTAGAAACCGGCGAGCTGGTTGTCGATGAAGTCGATGACGCCGGCCTCGCGGGCGCCGGGGCCGCGGGCATCGCTGGGAATGAGACGCTCGACCATGGCGCTGACACAGCGCCGCTCCTGCGGGGTCAGGAACCTCGCGCCGTCGAAGGGATAGGGAGAATCGACCCGGCCGGGCGTCCAGGGCACATGACCGCGGATGGTTCGCGCCAGGCCCGGGGTCGCCGCCGCGGCGAGGGTCGCCGGGATGGTGAAGGCGAGAACATGCCGTCGTGACCAGTCGCCCGTCGCCATTCCATACCTCCTGCATCGACAGGGCGGTAACGCGGGGTTCCGAACGGCTGTTCCTGAAAAGCAGGGGTCCATGGTGTCGCAGTGCGGGAAATCTCCTTCGCGCCCGGCGAGTGGAAAAATTTCCCCGATAGGAACCCCGGCAGGACGAGTCCGTTGTCCCCACACTGTCAACGGAGGCTCTCCAAGAATGAAGACGATCCTTTCGGCTGCTGCCGCTCTGGCGATCGCCGGCACGGCGGCACTCGCCCAGACCACCGCCCCTGGTACCACCCCGCCGGCTGCCCCGACCACGACCCCGTCGGCCCCGGCTCCCGGCGCCGGCACACCCTCCGCCCCGGCTGCGACCACGACGGCCCGCGCCGTCAACGCCGCTCCGCTGGAGAACGGCGCCAACAGCTTCACCGAAGGCCAGGCGAGCGAGCGCTTCCGCGAGGCGGGCATCACCGGCGTGACCGGCCTCGCCAAGGACGACAACGGGGTCTGGCGCGGTCGCGGCCAGTACCAGGGCCGCTCCGTCGAGATCGGCCTCGACTACCGCGGCAACATCCAGGCCCGATAACAGGAAAGATCAATCACATGGAACAGTCAGTCACGGCGATCTTCGACACCTATGCCGCCGCGTCCCAGGCCGTCGAGCGCGTTCGCCGAGAAGGCGTCGCCGATCGCGACGTCTCCATCATGTCCAACGACACCTCGGTTGAGCGCTCCCAGTATGGCGACTACCGCCATGATGCCGATTCCGAGGCCGGCACGGGTGCCGGCACCGGCGCCACCATGGGTGCCGTCGCCGGCGGAGCCGCCGGCCTGATGGCCGGCATGGGCCTGCTCGCCATTCCCGGCCTCGGCCCGGTGGTTGCGGCTGGCTGGCTCGCCGCCACGCTGGTCGGCGCCGGCGCCGGTGGAGCGGCCGGTGGTCTGGTCGGCGCCCTCGTCGGCTCCGGCATGTCCGAGGACGAGGCGCACGGCTATGCCGAGGGCCTGCGCCGCGGCGGCACCGTGGTGACGGTGCGCGTGCGCGACGGCGGCAATGCCGCCCGCATCCGGCAGGTGCTGAACGAGGGCTCGTACGACATCAACGAGCGTTCGCAGACCTGGCGCGGCGAGGGTTGGGCCGGCCGCTCGACCTGATCCCTGCGACCACTGTGGCGGGGGAGGGCCCCCGTCGATCATCTTCGGCCCGGACGGCACGACGCCGCTCCGGGCCGTTTCGTCGAGACAGCCCCATGGACCTTCTCGACCGTCTCCGCGACGGCTCCCTGGCTGATCCCGTGGCGCTGGCTTCCGCGCTGATCGGCTGGCACTTCACCGTCGACGGCGTCGGCGGCACCATCGCCGAGACGGAGGCCTACAGCCGCGACGACGCCGCGTCGCACAGCTTCCGCGGCCCGAGGACGGCCAACGCCGCCATGTTCGGTCCGCCCGGAACCATCTACGTCTACAGGTCCTACGGTCTGCACTGGTGCCTGAACATCGTCAGCGCCCCTGGTGCCGCCGTGTTGCTGCGGGCGCTGGTACCCACGGACGGTCTCGACGTCATGGCGGCGAGGCGGGGCGAGGGGCCCTCCGAACGCCTCTGCGCCGGGCCCGGCCGGCTCGCCCGCGCCCTCGGCGTCACCGGCGCCCACGACGGGCTCTCCGTCTTCGAGGCGCCGTTTTCGCTCCTGCCCCTTCTCGACGCTCCGACGGTGGTGTCGGGTCCGCGCATCGGCATCAGCCGGGAGACGGACAGGCCATGGCGGTTCGGTCTCTCGGGGAACCGATCGCTCAGCCGGCCCTTCCCCCCAAGCGGGCTTTAGGAACGACCGCCGCAACGGATGGTTGTTCCAGCATCCCGGCTCAGGAGAAGCTTCATGTTCATGCGCATCGACAAGCTGCAGGTCGAGTTACCGGCTCCCAAGGCGGCCGACCCCAATGCGGCCAGCGCGCTTCAGCAACTGCTGGGCGGAAAATACGGGGAGATGTCGACGCTCGGAAACTATCTGTTCCAGAGCTTCAACTTTCGCTCCAAGTCCAAGCTTCGCCCGTTCTACGGTCTGGTTGCGGCGATTACGGCCGAAGAACTGGGCCATGTCGAACTCGTCAGCAACGGGATCGCCATGCTCGCCAACGGGCCCGACGACGAGATCGTCGGCCCGGGAGATCCGTCGGACGCGCCTTACGAGTTCATGAAGGACGTGCGGTCGGTCAGCGGCTTTGCCTCCCATGCCGGCGGCGCGATGCCGGTGAACGCCAACAGCATGAGCTGGAACGCCGATTTCGTAACCACCACCGGGAACGTGATCTTCGACCTGCTGCACAATTTCCACCTCGAGTGCGGCGCCCGTCTCCACAAGCTGCGCGTCTACGAGACGCTCAGCGATCCGACCGGCCGCGAGGTCTGCGGCTATCTGCTGGTTCGCGGCTCCGTCCACGCCCATGCCTATGCCCTGGCGCTGAAGCAGCTCACGGGTGTCGACATCGAGAAGATGCTCCCCGTTCCGAACATTCCGCTCGACCGCATCCCGGAATGCCAGAAGTATCTGGACGAGGGCTCGCACCGTCGCCTCTACACCTTCAGCGAGACCGACTATCGCGAGATCGCTGGCGTCTGGGCCGGCGAGGCGCTGCCGACCGATCCCGCTGGAGAGCTGGAGGTCGTGGAAGGCATGCCCGAGGGCGGCAAGATCCACGACCTGGAGGGCGAGCCCAACGTCTTCGCTCCGGACTATGCGCCGGAGGAGATGTACGAGATCGCCGCCAAGCTGTTCAAGAAGTCCAGGTGACATCGCCTCGCTCCGGGCCGCTGCCGACGGCCCGGAGACTGCTCGTCGATAAACGTGTGTTAGTGCGCCCGGCTTCATGAAGGGCCAACATTGCAAAATGGCTTCCCACCGCAAAAGTCGCGAATTCTGGCTGAGACCTTTGATGGCCACAGCCGCGCCCGAGCGCCAATTCAGTCCCGGCGACTGGGTCCAGGTGCGCTCGGGCGGCGCACCTATGGAACTCGTCGGCTATGAGGAGAACGGCGACGTGCTCTGCAGGCTCGGCGAGCGAACCTTCGCCATGCCGGAGCTGCTGCTGCGCGCCCTCGGGGAAAAACCGCGGCGCCGCGGGCGCAAGCCGGGCATCAGCCCGGCCAAGTTGACCGCCGACTCCACGCCGGCCGCGGAGCCTGCCGGCGCCGAGGGGGAGGCCCGCGCAAAACAATAGCGCCGCCCGAACATCGGGCGGCGCTTCCGGACAAACCTGGTCGTTCAGCGCGAACGGCGCCGCATGCGCCGACGCCGGCGGGTGCGCCGCATGCGCGGAGCGACGGTCGGCGCGGTCGGATTGGGAGCGGCGCGTCCCCGGGAGGAGCTGCCCGCACCGGTATCCTGGCCGCCGCCGGCACCGCCGCTCCCGGCCCCGCCCGCCCCGCCTCCGCCAGCCTGCATCTCGATCGGGGCGGCCACGGCTGCGCCGGTCGCGGCCACTGCGAAGAGCGCGGCCGAGAGAGCGAAGAAATTCCGTCTGGTCTGCATCATGTTTCCTCCGGACCGGACGGGTTCGTCCGGTATGGAGGGAAAACGCGCCCGGTCACGCGATGTTCTTCAGCCGAGAGCGCGGCAGCCCTGCAGGACCCTTTTGGAACCGCGGGCGACACCGGTGGTTGCCGTCGCTCTCTCTCCAGCACGGACAGCGACATGGCCCCCTCCGACGTCTACCACCTCGCCGAGCTCGACCAGATGATCGAAAGACTGCGAGCCGATCTTCGCGACATCAGCGAGCGTGCCGCCAGCGCCGACGGGAACGCCAGTGAGGAGCGGCTCGCCGACATGCTGGCCACCCAGGAGGCGCGCCTGCAGGACCTGCTCGCCAAGCGCGAGGAGATCCTTGCCAAGGCGGAGAAGGGCGGGCGGGACGCCGGCTGAGAACCCGCCGCCCGGCGCCGGGAAAGGTGCCTCTGAGGAACAGCGTCTGTTGCCAATCGTTTCCCACGGGATGCTTCAATCACACCAAATCCTTTCCGGCTCCGGAGTCGATGCGATGGCGAGCTATCTCTTCGATCTCGATGAAGACGGGTCTTCCCTTCCCGCGGAACAGTCTCTCGACTTTCCCACCTCTCAGGCGGCCTGCAGCGAGGCCGTCCGTGCCTTGAGCGAAATGATGGCGGAGACCCTCCTGTCCAACGGCCACAGCCGCTATCTCTGCATCACCGTCCGCAACGGCGTGGGCGCCGCTATCTTCCGCGCCTCGCTGAAATATGACGCGCAGACGCTCTGCAGCGGTACGCGCCCCGAGCCCGAGTAATGGCTGAGTCGCTCCTCCAGCCGCTGGTCGCCGCCCTGTCGGTTCGCGACGATCTCACCGCCGACGAGGTGCGGGCCCTTCACGAACTGCCGGTGCACCTGCGCTCATGCCCGCGCGGCTCGGAGATCGTCGCCGACCATACACGGCCCGGCCGCAGCTCCCTGGTGATCGAGGGCATGTGCGGGCGTGTCGTCCAGGCGCGGGAGGGACGGCAGATCACGGCCGTCCACGTTCCCGGCGATTTCGTCGATCTCCACTCGCTGCTGCTGAAGGTCATGGACCACTCGGTCATCGCACTGAGCGACTGCCAGGTCGCCGCGGTGCCGCACGGCCACCTCGTCGCGCTCGGCGAGCGGTTCCCCCATCTCAGCCGCCTCCTGTGGCTCTGCACCGTCATCGACGGTGCCATCCAGCGCAGCACGATCGCCAATATCGGAAGACGGTCGGCCATGCAGCGGCTCGCCCATCTCGTCTGCGAGCTCCACATGCGGCTGAGCATTGTCGGCCTCGCCGCGCCAAACGGTTTCACCTGCGCGTTCACCCAGACCGATCTCGGCGATATCCTAGGCCTGTCCGCCGTGCACGTGAACCGCACAATCCGGGACCTCAGGAACCGCAAGCTCCTGTCCTGGTCCGGCAGCCAGGTGCTCTTCGCGAGTTTCGAGAGCCTTGCCGCTTTCGCCGACTTCGACCCCACCTACCTCAACCTGCAGAAGGAACCCCGCTAGCCCGGGCTCGGGCTTAACAAAAAGCAATCCACGTCGTCCGTCCCGCCGGTATCGTTCCCGGCGATGGAGGATGCATGAGCATTCGGCGGCGCCTGTTCGTACTCGGTGGCATCTTTCTCGTTCCCGTCCTCGGGGTGGGGGCCTGGAACGAGTATGCCGACCATGTCGAGAGGGAACGGCAGGTCCGCGAGAGCGTCGCCCAGGAAGCCCGCTATGTGGCCTCCGAGTTCGAGCGTCTGCTGGACGGCGCGCGCAGTCTCGTCGAGACCATCGCTCACGTGCCGGTGGTCCGGCAGGGCGAATGGGCGGCTTGCGCCGAACTCCTCACCACCCTGCGGCCCTTCAATGCCGGGGTGCTCGCCCTGGCGGCCACGGATGCGGCCGGCACCGTCATGTGTGCCTCCGACCAGCCGGCCGGCGCCAGCCTGCCGTCGGTGGCCGATCGCCCGCATGTCCAGCTCGCCCTGCGGCAGGAGACCTTCGTCGTCGGCGGCTATGCCTACGGCCGCCAGACGGCGGGCCACGCCCTTCACGTGGCGGTGGTGCGCCGCGACGTCGCCGGCGCCGCGGCGGGCGTCGTCTTCGCCACCATCAGCCTCGACTGGATCGCCGGCCGCTACGCCCGCTCGTCGTGGAGCGAGGATCACGTGGTGACGGTCGCCGACGCCGACGGCAGGATCCTGATGCGCCAGCCGGATCACCACCGCTTCGTCGGCAGGGCCATCCCCGAGGCCACCTGGTCCGGCCTGCGCCGGCTCTCCGGCAACGGCAGTTTCGAGGATGTCTCACCGCTCGACGCGGTGAGGCGCATCGTCGGCTACGTCGCGAAGGCGGGCCCGTCCCCCGGCCTGTTCATCGGCGTCGGCGTCAGCCGTCAGAGTGCCTTCTCCGATCTCCATGCGGCCACCCAGCGCGCCGTTCTGGGCTCCCTCATCGGCCTCCTCGCCGCCTTCGGCTTCGCCTGGATGACGGCCCGCAACCTGATCACGCGACCGTTCCGCCAGATTCTCGGGGCGGCCCAGTCCCTCGCCGCCGGCAGGCTCGACGCCCGCTCGCCGGTCGCCGGCCGCGGTGAGTTCGGTCAACTGGCGGAGGCCTTCAACGTCGTCGCAGACCGGCTGACGTCGGAGATCCGCGGCAAGGACATGCTGCTGCGCGAGCTCAGCCACCGGGTCATGAACAGCCTGCAGATGCTCAACTCCACCGTCATCCTGCAGCAGCGCGCGGTGAAGGACGAGCGCACCCGGGAACTCCTCGGCCAGATCGGCGGCCGCGTCATGGCCATCGCCGAGGCCTATCGGCAATTGCACAGGGTGGAGGGGGAGGACGTGATCGATCTCGGCGATCTCATCGCCCAGGTCGCCGAACAGACCTGCCACTCCCTGCTCGCCGATGCCGGCCGGTGCCGCGTCACCGTGGCGCCGCTGACCCTCACTCCGGACAGGGCGATCCGCGCCGGCCTCATCGCCAACGAGTTGGTGATGAACGCCATCAAATACGGCGGCGGGCCGCAGGCCGCCGTGAGCGTAGACTTCACCTCCGAGGCCGGCTGCGCGGTCCTGACGGTCCGCAACGGCAAGGTCGAAAGGGAAGGGCAGGCCGGTGGAGGATTCGGAACGCGCATGGTGTCCCTGCTGGCCACCGACCTCGGCGGAACAGTCGAGATGCGCGACGACGCAGGCGATGCGGTCGTGACGCTCCGCTTCCCCGTCAGCTCGGCTCCCCTGGCCCCTGCTCCCTGACGGGTGCGCTCATAGGAACGGCGGCGCGCTCCGTCTGTTGTTCGTTCAGGCCGGGCAGGGGCCCGCGCACAGGCGAGGCTGCGGGCAGACGATGACGGATCTTGTAGAAGTGGTGATGGAGGCCTTGAGGGACCGTGACTGGACCCTCGCGTGCGCGGAATCCTGCACCGCGGGCCGCCTGGCCCAGACGCTCGCCAGCGGACCCGGCGCTTCCAGGATCTTCCTCGGCGGCGTCGTCGCCTACACCCCCTCCACCAAGGAACGCGTGCTCGCCGTGCCGGCCGAGATGCTCGAGCGGCCGGAGGGCGCCGTCAGCGAAGACGTGGCAGTTCAGATGGCGAGAGGTGCGGCGGACTTGACCGGCGCCGATCTTGCCCTGGCGACCACCGGTGTCGCCGGCCCGTCCTCCGATGAGGAGGGAAACCCGGTCGGCCGCGTCTATATCGCCCTGCACGACGCCACGGCCGGTGACGCCGAGGGTGCCGTGCGGCGTTTCGATTTCGGTGACATCGGTCCCAAGGAGGTCGTGGAGCGCACCGTCGATGCGGCGCTCATCCTGCTCGCCGGCCATCTGGCGGCGCAACCCCACGAGCGATCGGCGCGGCAGGCCCAGCCGGGCCGCCGCAGCGGCGAGGGCGGCGGGTCGTGACCCGCCGCCGTCTGTTCAGGCCGCCTTGCGGTTGACCGCGCTGACGGCGATGTCGGTCAGCTTCTCGTCGGCCGCCTGCTCTTCCTTCAGCGTCTTCTCGAGTTCGGCGGCGCAATCAGGCCGGCCGAGCTGCCTGGCCCAGGCAACGAGAGTGCCGTACCGGGTCATCTCGTAGTGCTCGACGGCCTGGGCGGCGGCGATCAGGGCTGCGTCGAGGACCCGCTTGTCCTCCACCTCGCCGGCCACCTCCTCGGCCTCCTCGATGATGCCGTCGATGGCCGGGCAGTCCTGACCCTTGACGGCGGCGCCGTGCATCCGGAACACCGCCTGCAGACGCGTGATATGGGTCTCGGTCTGCTTGCGGTGGTCCTCGAAGGCCTGCTTGAGCTGGGGATCGGTCGCCTTGTCGATCATGCCCGGCAGTGCCTTCAGGATCTGCTGCTCGGCGTAATAGATGTCCTGCAGCTGATGGACGAACAGGTCGTCCATGGTCTGGATGTCTTTGGAAAACCAACCCATGACAGTCCTCCTCTGTGGTGGATGGTCTGCCAGAAACCGCTTGCGCCAGGCGATGTTCCTCTTGGGAGGGCGGAGGGAACCGGCCGACGCGCTGGCCCGTTCCCTTGCCGAGGACCCGCGACGGGCCCCTAGCACGAGGAGGTGGAGCATGACCGACGACCGCATCCCGGGGTCGGAGGAGCCCCGGATCACGCGCCACAACGGTACCAAGCCCCAGGCGGGTGACGGCGCGTTCGCTGTCCCCGGCGCCGCCGGGCGTCCGGACACGGGCGACCGCCGCGGCGAGGACTACGTGGAAAGCCAGCCGGGAGGCCGGCGCGACGACCTCGTGGATCGGGCCAATCGGCCGCCGGGGCGCCGGTCGGGCGGCGGGCAGGACTGAGCGTCCAGGCTCTTCGGGTTACCGGCATACCGAGCCAATGTCGCCGCAGAACAGTTCGTTCCTACTCGCCCTGCGGCGTGCGCCCGTCGGGATGACTGCCGTCGGCGGGTCGGCTGTCGTGGATGAAGCGGTCGAGCATGCAGCCCGCCTCCTTGTGATCGCTGCGGCTCACCACCGCCCGGCCGCCGGCGGGGAAGATCTCGCTCTCCTCCAGCGACGCGTCGAGGTAGCCGTGCCTGGCCGCCCAGTCGTGGAAGGCGAGGCGCAGCGCGTCGTACCGGCTGAGGCCGGGGTGCTGCTCGGCGATGAAGGCGTCGAGCGCTCTCAGAAGATCTTCGGAAAGGAACCTGTCGATCATGCGTCAGCCTCTCGGGCATGTCGGACGCGCGGTGAACGCGGCTGGGGCGCCGAGGTTCCCGACACTCGCCTTGTTGTCATCCTTCCGGAGGCTGCCGTGGGTTCGGCGAAGCGGGGAACTACACCTCGCCTGAGGCGTCTGTTGAGGTGAGGAGGCAGTCATGGCCGATCGCATCGACGCACAGACGGAAAAGGCGAACCGCAGCGAGTTCGCCAACCAGTCGGAAGTTCCCCGCAACGACCGGGTGCTGCTCGAGACACCGGGCGGGACCAGTGCCGAGAAGGAGCCCGGCGAGGAGAGCCTCGTCGATGCCGAGGTCAGCGGCATCTCCACCGCCCGGCCCACGAGCGACGTCACCGGCGTCGCGGATTCCGGCACGGACGAGGAAACCTCGGACGGCCTCACCTCCACCGAGGAATCCCTGCGCCAGGCGGCGGAGGACACCCCGCTCGGCGAACGCGATCCGACGCTGGACGACGGGCCGGTCTTCGACCGGCACGACGCCCCGCCGCGGATCTAGCCGGGGCTCTGGGCGCCGTCCCGGCCCGGCGCGGGTAAGGCGCCGGTGATGCCGAGCAGGCGGGCGGCGAGGCCGATGGTCGGTCCCTGGATGACGCTCGACACCACCACCACGAAAAAGACGATGTTGAAGATCGTCTGCGCGCCTTGGATCCCCGCAACGATCGGGAACGTGGCGAGGACGATGGGCACGGCGCCCCTGAGCCCCGCCCAGGAGATGAACAGCTTTTCCCGCCAGTGGAAGTCGCGGAAGGGCGCCAGGCTGACGAAGACGCTGAGTGGCCGCGCGATGAGCATCAGGACCGCAGTGATGGCGAGGCCCGGCCCCGCCACGGCGGGCAGTTGCGCGGGGAAGACGAGCAGACCCAGGGTGAGGAACATGACCACCTGTGCGAGCCAGGCGGCGCCATCCTGGAACAGCGAGATGGACCGCTTGCCCGGGAAGTCCTGATTGCCGGCCACGATCCCCGCGATGTAGGCGGCGAGGAAGCCGTTGCCGCCCGCAATGCCGGCGAGCCCGTAGCCGAGCAGGGCGGCGCCCACCGAAACCACCAGCGCCAGACTCCCGACCTGAAGGCGCACGTGTCGCAGCAGGGCGGGCAGGCCCATCCCGACGGCCCAGCCGACGGCCGCCCCCACACCCATCTGGACGAAGAAGCTTGGAACCAGCCCCGACACCCCGGCGGCCGGCGCCGTGATCAGCAGGATGCCGGCGCCGACCAGGAAGATGGCCATCGGGTCATTGGAGCCGGATTCCAGCTCGATGAGCCCGCAGGCGCGGTTGTCGAGCGGCAGCCCGTGCGAGCGCATGATGGCGAAGACCGCCGCCGCGTCGGTCGAGGCGATGACCGCGCCGAGCAGGAATCCCTGCAGGGGCGTGAAGTCCAGGAGAAGAACCGCGGCGACGGAGACCACTGCCGCGCTGATCGCCACGCCGACCGTCGCCAGCACGAAAGCCGGCCTTATCACCCCGCGCACCATCGACCAGTCGGTATCGAGCCCGCCTGAGAACAGGATGAAGACGAGGCAGGCGACACCCACGGCCTGCGCTGCCCCGTAATTCTCGAACGCGATGCCGCCCGGGCCGTCGGACCCGGCCACCATGCCGAGGGCGAGGAAGCCGATCAGTGCCGGGAGGCCGAACCGGCTGGAGAGATTGCCCGCGAGGACGGTGAGAAGGAGCAGCGCCCCGAGGGCGAAGAAGAGGAGTTCGGGGGAGGGGGATGCCATTCTGTCCATCGAGCGGGCGGACCCGCCCTCCGCAAGAGGAACTTGTGTGCCGGGGGTGGCCATTGTGCCGCAGGCCCGAGACGCCCCCTCCGGTGTCCATGCCGCGCTGAACGGACGTCAGCCGCTCCGGCCCGGCAAGCCCGCGACGACCGAACGCTGGCTCCACGCCGACCCTGTCCCTCGGGATTGCCGGACGGTCAGGCCGGATCGGGTTTGTTGGAGGTCCGGTCCGGCAGGGCGTCCACGGCGGCGTCGACGCCCTCGTCCTCGCCGGTCGCACCGCGCTTCAGGACCTTCGTCGCAGCCTCGTCCTTGGCGCGCGGATCGGTCTCCAGCGGGGCGGTGTCCGAAGTGGCCGTGAGGCCGACATCCGCGGGCTTCTTGCCGTCGGCGCGGGCCGCTTCGGCGAAGGTGGCGAGTGCTTCCGGCTGCTGGCCTTCGCTTTTGGCAGTGCTCATCGTCATCCCCCTGTGAAATCGCAGCGTCGAGGGCCCAACGGTAAGGTCGGCATTATGTTCCCGACGTGAGGGGAGCGGAGGTCCGTCGGGGCGAAAATGGCAGATTGTTGACAATCGACAATGTGCCCTGTTCACTCGGCCTCCGAGCCGGTCCGGCTCCGCGACGACGCGACCTGGAGGGGATCCATGACCATCGACCGACGCAGTTTCGCCTCGGCTCTCGCAGTGACGGCGGGCGGCGCCCTCCTCGGCGTGCCGGCCTACGCTCAAGGCGGCGGCACGCTCGACCAGGTGAAGCAGCGCGGCTCCCTCCGCGTCGGCGTCACGCAGGCCCCGCCATGGTACTCCAAGGACGCGCGCACCGGCGAGTGGTCTTCGGGCGTCGGCGTCTCCCTCGGCAAGGCCATGGCCGCCGCCCTCAACGTGCGGTTCGAGCCGGTCGAGGTCACCTGGGGCACCGCCGTCGCCGCCCTTCAGGCCAACCGCATCGACATCATGTTCGTTCTCGACGCGACGCCCGAGCGCGCCCAGGCCGTCGACTTCCCGAAGTCGCCGCTGCTCTACTATTCGCTCGCCGTCCTCGCGAAGGACGATCTCGCCGTGCGCACCTGGGAGGACCTCAACAAGCCCGAGGTCCGCATCGCCGTGCCCCAGGCGACCAGCATGGACCGCTTCCTCACCGCCGAAGTGTCGAAGGCCGCCATCCAGCGTTTCCCCGGCAATACCGAAGCCATCGCCGCCTTCCAGTCCGGCCGCGTCGAGGCCGTCTGCCTGTTCCATCCGCCGCTGATCGCCGCGCGCCAGCGCCTCGGCTCGGGCAAGATCGTCGTGCCGCAGCCGACCCAGTCCAACCCGTCGAGCGCCGCCGTGCGCAAGGGCGACACGGCCTTCGTGGAATGGGTCGACGCCCGCATCGTCGAGTACTACCGCACCCGGCAGATCCAGACCTGGTACGAGGAGTTCCTCACCGGCTTCGGGCTGGATCCGAAGGCGGCGCCGCCGATCATCAAGGAAATGCTCGGCTGACGCGGCACCGGCCATGTACGCCTGGGATTTCGGCCCCGTCCTCGCCAACGGCGACCTGCTCTGGGCGGGGCTGCGCAGCACGCTCGCCCTGACGGCGGTGGCGCTCGCCGGCGGCTTGCCGGTGGGCCTCGCTCTGGCGCTGGCGCGACTGTCGGGGGCGAAGTCGCTGTCCGTCCCGGCTGGCATCGTCATCGAGGTGTTTCGCACCACGCCGCCGCTGGTCCAGCTCTTCTGGTTCTATTTCGGCCTGCCCATCGTCGTGAACGTCGAGATGACGCCCTATCTGGCGGCGGCCCTCACCTTCACCATCCAGTCCGGCGCCTTCTTCGCCGAGATCTTCCGCGCCGGCATCGTCTCCGTCGACCGGGGCCAAAGGGAAGCGGCGCGCGCCATCGGCATGAGCCCGTCCCAGACCATGGTGCGGGTGGTGCTGCCGCAGGCGGTGAAGCGCATGTTCCCGGCCATGATGGAGCGCTCCATCGAGCTGATGAAGACGACGACGCTGGTGGCGACCGTCTCCTATGCGGACCTGCTCTACCAGGCGAACGAACTGGCGCAGAAGACCTTCCGGCCCCTCGAGGTCTTCACCGCCGCTGCCCTCATCTACTTCGTCACCATCTCCTTGTTCAGCGCCCTCGGCGCGCTCCTCGAACGGCGCATGGCGGCGAGCGGCGAAATGGCGGCGCGCTGATGGCCTATCGCTGGGACTTCGCCCCGATCCTCGACAACTGGCAGGCCCTCGCCATGGGTGCCGTCGGTACCGTGCGCCTCTTCGCCATCTGCCTCGTCCTCGGCCTCGGCTTCGGCCTCCTCGTCGCGCTGGCGCGCCGTTCTGCCCACGCCCCGCTGCGCTGGCTCGCCGTCGCCTTCATCGAGTTCTTCCGCAACACGCCGGTGCTGGTGCAGATTCTCTGGTTCTATTTCGCCCTGCCCATGCTGGTGCCTGTGGAGATCACCCCGTTCGGAGCCGCCATCCTCGGCATCTCGCTCAACTCGGCCGCCTATTCCGCCGAGATCTATCGCGGCGGCATCCAGTCCATCGAGCCGGGACAGTGGGAGGCGGCCCGTTCCATCGGCATGAGCGGCCTGCAGACGCTGCGCCGCATCGTCCTGCCGCAGGCGTTGCGCCGGGTCCTGCCGGCGCTCACCAACCGCGGCATCGAGATCTTCAAGATGACGACGCTGGCTTCCGCCGTCTCCTATGTCGAACTCCTCCACCAGGGCAAGCTGGTGGCGTCCCTGAACTTCAACCCGCTGGAGGTCTACACGGTCGTCGGCGCCCTCTTCTTCCTCTTCCTCTACCCGCTGGTGCGCGCCACCTACGCGCTCGAGCGGCGGCTGGCGCGGAGCGACTGACCCATGGCCGACACGCTTCTCCAGCTCAGGGGCCTCGGCAAGCGCTTCGGCGCGAGCCCCGTCTTCTCCGGCGTCGATCTCGACGTGGAGGCCGGCGACCGCATCGCCATCATCGGCGCATCCGGCTCGGGCAAGTCGACCTTCCTGCGCTGCATCAACTTCCTCGAGCGTCCGGACGAGGGCCGCGTCATCCTCGCCGGCGAGGCGGTGGGGGAAGCGCGCGAGCGCGGCGGCGCGACGCAAATGCGCTATGACGAGAGGGCGCTCAACCGGCTGCGCCAGCGCGTCGGCATGGTCTTCCAGCAGTTCAACCTCTTTCCCCACATGACGGTCGTCGGCAACGTCATGGAAGGGCTCGTCACCGTGAAACGCCTGTCGCGCGATGCGGCGCGGCCGCGCGCCCTCGCAGAACTCGCCCGCGTCGGCCTCGCCGACAAGGCGGAGGCCTATCCGGCGCATCTCTCGGGCGGCCAGAAGCAGCGCGTCGCCATCGCCCGGGCGCTGGCCATGGAGCCTGAGATCCTGCTCTTCGACGAGCCGACCTCGGCCCTCGATCCGGCCCTCGTCGGCGAGGTGCTGAACACCATCCAGTCGCTCGCCGAGGACGGCCGCACGATGCTCCTCGTCACCCACGAGATCGGCTTCGCCTATCACATGGCCACCCGCGTCCTCTTCCTCGCCGAGGGCGGCATCTATGAGCAGGGCACGCCCGACGAGGTGCTCAAGAACCCGCGTCGGCCGCTCACCCAGGCCTTCATCGCCGGCCACCGCCGGTTCAGCTTCTGACAGGAACAGTGCCATGAGCAGCACCGCGGGCAGCGCCCAGGGCTATCTCGACGATCCCCGCAACGAAACCGTGCTCGTCTATGTCGACGGCGCCTTCGTGCCCCGCCACGAGGCGCGGGTCTCCATCTTCGACTCCGGCTTCGTGCTCGGCGACGGCGTCTGGGAGGGGCTGCGCCTGAAGAACGGCCGGCTGATCCAGCTTGATGCCCATCTCGACCGCCTGTTCGAGGGCGCCGGGTCCATCGCCCTCGACATCGGCCGCAGCCGCGAGGAGGTGGCCGCCGCGGTCGCGGAGACGCTCGACCGCAACGGCATGACCGACGGCGCCCATGTCCGGCTCATGGTCACCCGCGGCGTCAAGGCGACGGTGAACCAGGACCCGCGCTTCGTCATCGGCAAGGCGACCATGGTCATCGTCGCCGAGTACAAGACGCCGCGGCCGGAATCGAAGGCCCGCGGCCTGTCGCTCTTCACCTCGACCTTCCGTACCAGCACGCCCGACGTCTTCGACCTCCGCCTCAACTCGCACAGCCGCCTGAACCTCATCCAGGCGCTGATCCAGGCCATCAATGCCGGAGCGGACGAGGCGCTGATGCTCGATCCCCACGGCTTCGTCGCCAGCTGCAACTCGACCAATTTCTTCATCGTCCGCCGCGGCGAACTGTGGAGCTCCACCGGCTCCTACTGCTTCAAGGGGCTGACGCGCCAGGCGGTGATCGACGCCTGGCGGGATGCCGGAGCCGTCTGCCGGGAGAAGGACTTCACCCTCGCCGAGGTCTATGCCGCCGACGAGGCCTTCGTCACCGGCACCCTCGGCGGCGTCACGCCGGTGACGCGCATCGACGGGCGGGTGATCGGCGCCGGTAAGCCTGGCCCGATGACGCAGCTCGCCTCCGAGCGCTACCAGGCCTGGGTCGCCCGATGAGCCGCGCGGCGTCGCCGATCCCCGCGGAACCTATCGCCCAGCTCCGGCGGGCGACCTTCCGCGACCAGATCGCCGAGCGGCTGCGCCACGCCATCATCGACGGCCGCATTCCTCCCGGCGAGGCGGTGACCGAACTTCAGCTCGCCGCCGAATTCGGCGTCAGCCGCGGTCCGCTGCGCGAGGCCATGGGGCAACTCGCCGAGGAGGGGCTGCTGATCACCGTGCCCTACACGGGCACGCGGGTGGTCGACCTCTCGGCCGGCGACATCAGCGAAATCTATTCGCTGCGCACGGCGCTGGAGACGCTGGCGTTTCAGCAGATCTGGCAGCGGCGGACGCCCGCCTTCGCGCGCGCGCTGAAGTCCCGCCATGCCACCCTTCTCGAGGCGCTGCCCAAGGGGGACGGCTATGCCTCCTCCCTGGCCGAGGTGCAGTTCCACTCCACCGTCTACGAATATTGCGGCCACGCGCTGTTGCTGGAGACCTGGCGACGCATCTCGGCGCGCCTCCACCTCTATCTCGCCGTCCATCAGAAGGCCCACGGCCGCTCCGGCCCCCTCGGCGATGCGCACCAGCGCTATGTCGAGCTCGCCCTCGGCGACGATCTCGCGCCGATGATCGCCGAGATCGAGCATCACATGCGGCGCGGCGTCCTGCAGCTCCAGTCCTATCTCGGCGGCCTGACGGCCTGAGGGCGCGGGCCGTTCAAACCGCCGTGATCCCGGTGTGCCGTTCACGGTAAGGCCCTATTCTCCGGCAGAGTGGACAGACCTGGACGCCGAGGAGGACCGCCTTGACCGACGACCGATCGACCCGCCGCCTCTTTCTTGTCCGTAGCGCGGCGCTGGCGGGCGCGGCGCTGACGACCGGCGGCCTCGTCCTGCCCGCCCGTACGCAGGGCCTCGCGCCCACCCCCACGATGCGCGGCGGCGCCAACAACTACATCCCCGGTGCGCCGGTGGTGCAGCGCATCGGCGGCGGCGGCTTCTGGATGACCGGCACCGTGCGGCGGGCCGGCGACGGCGCACCGCTCTCCGGCATCCGCATCCAGATCTGGGCCCATACGACCGAGGGGCGCGAGTCCGACCGCCACAGCCACGGCGCCACCCTGACCGCCGCCGACGGCAGCTTCCGCCTGGAGATGCCGCAGATCGTGCCGGCATTCGGCCAGGCTCACGGTCATCTCGCCTATGAGGGCGAGGGCTTCCGGTCGGTCTTCCTGCGCCCGGTCATGGCCAGCGCCCGCGACACCAGCCTCGCCGCCCATTTCGTGCTGCAGCCGGTCTGAGCCGCTTGCCGACCATCCGGGTCGTCCTGGTCTGGACCGCGCTGGCGGTCGCCATCCTCGTCCCCGTGGTGATCGCGGCGCGCAGCCCGCTGCTCGCCTGGCGGGACGGGGTCTATATCACGGCCGGTTTCGCCGGGATCCTCGGGCTGGCGCTGCTGCTCGTGCAGCCGCTGCTCGCCGGCGGTCACCTGCCGGGCCTCGCGCCGCGCCGGGCGCGGCTGGCCCACCGATGGCTCGGGGTCGTCCTCGTCGCGCTCGTCGTCGCCCATGTCGCAGGGCTGTGGATCACCAGCGCCCCCGACGTGATCGATGCCCTGCTCTTCCAGTCGCCGACGTCTTTCTCGCCCTTCGGCGTCGTCGCCATGTGGGCGGTCTTCGCCACGGCCCTGCTGGCGGCTGTCCGGCAGCGGCTGCGCCTGTCGCCGGCCGCCTGGCGGATCGGCCATACGGCGCTGGCGCTGGTGATCGTCGTCGGCACCATCGTCCATGCGCTGCTGATCGAGGGGGCGATGGGCACCGTCTCGAAGGCCGCCTTCTGCCTGCTGGTCGCCGCCGCCACGGCGCGGCTCGCCTTCGACCTCGCGGTCTGGATGCGGGCGCGTCGGAGGGCTTGAGCGTCAGGTGAGGCCGAACAGCGGCCGGATCTTCACGCCGAGCCAGGCGCCGGGCAGGGCGGCGGCGATCCACAGCCAGCCGTGCAGGCTGCCGGAGGCGATGCCGGAGAAGAAGGCGCTGATGTTGCAGCCCGTGGCGACGATGGCGCCGGCGCCGATCATCAGGCCGCCGAGGACGCTGCCCAGCACCGCCCCGGCGGGGATGCGCAGCGAGGGCGCAAAGCGGCCGGCGAGGAGCGCCGCACCGAGAGCCCCGGCCATGACGGCCAGGTTCATGACGGTGGTGGCGTCGGCTGCGAGCGGGCGCATCAGGGTTTCCACCCGCGTCGGCTCCTCCCAGAAGGCCCAGAAGACGGGGTCGGCGAGGCCGGCCGCTTCCATCGCCTTGGAGCCCCAGAGCGCGAAGGCCTGCGTCACCCCCCAGGGGCGGCCGGCGACCACCAACGTCGCGAAATTGAGGACGGCGAGGGCGAGCGCCGCCCAGGCATAGGGCCAGGGCCCCGACAGCCAGCGACCGCGACCGCCGATGCTCTCGACCCCGCCGGTGCGGCGGCGCTCGAGGGCGAGGAGCCCGGCATAGGCGCCGGCGAACAGCGCGGCATGGAGGAGGAGGGCCGGACCGAGCCCGAGAACGGCCGGCAGCGAGACCGCCGGCCATTGCGGCAAACCTTCCCAGAGCGGCGCGGCGAAGGCGGCGAGGGTCGCACCGGCGACCGCCGAGGCGAGGGTGATCCACATGCGCAGCGACCCGCCACCCGCGCTGTAGAGCGTGCCGGAGATGCAGCCGCCGGCGATCTGCATGCCGAGGCCGAAGGCGAAGGCGCCGAGGACGACGCCGAGCCCGAGCGGGAAGACGAAGCCGCGCACCGGCCGGCCGAAGACCTCGCCCATGGTCAGAGCGGGCAGGAAGAGCAGGACCGCGGCGGCGAGCATCAGGATCTGCGCGCGGACATGGGCGGTGCGGCCCTCGGCCAGCAGCGCCCGGTAGCCGTGGCTGAAGCCGAAGGCGGCGTGGTAGAGCGCCAGCCCCATGGCGAGGCCGATGACGCCGAGCAGGACGAGGCGGCCCGAGCCCGTCGCCGTCAGGGCTGCGAGGGCGATCGCCGCCACGACACCGGCGGCGACGAGGCGGGCCGCGGGCAGGGTGCCAGGGGTGTCGAAGGCGGATTTCGGGGCGAGGGTAGCGAGTGACATGTCGCTTAAGAAGCGATCCCGCCGGCGCTTGGCAAGGGGCTGAAAAAGAAAGCAAAACAGCCTCTGCGGCAGCGCCGTGCGGGAGAAGAACGGCCTCTCCGGGGACCGCTGCGCGAAGGTTTCGCTCTCCTGGTCTCCAGGCTCATCCGGCCGTCGAGGCCCCCACCGTGTCCGCCGCCACGGCGCCGCGCGTTCCCAGGGGGCGCGGGGCGCCCTCCGTCGTGTCCTTCAGGGTCTGGCGCTCCGTCTCCGCATTCAGCTCGGCGCCCATCAGCAGGGCGATGACCGAAACCCACAGCCACAGCATGCCCGCGATCAGCCCGCCGAGGGGGCCGTAGGTGGCGTCGAAATCGGAGAAGCGGCTGATATAGAGCGAGAACAGCGCCGAGCCTGCAAGCCAGGTCGCGGCGGCGGCGAAGGCACCGAGCCAGACCCAGTGCCATTGCGGCGGGCGGCGGCTGGGGGCGTAGCGGTAGAGCACGGCGAAGGCGAGGGTCACGCCCGCGGCGATCAGGGGCCAGCGAGCGAGGGCGATGGCCTGCCGCAGCGGCTCGCTCCCCAGTGCGTCGAGCAGGAGAGGGATCGCCACCACCAGCCACAGCGACGCGAGCGCCGCCCCCAACGCGCCGAAGGTCAGCGTCAGCGAGATCAGATTGAGCCACAGGAAGCCGCGCTTCTCCCGCTCGCCATAGGCGACGTTGAGCGCCTCGATCACCGCCTTGGTGCCGGCATTGGCGCTCCAGAGGGCGAAGCCGAGGCCGACGGCGAGCGTGACACCGAGCGCGGCGTCGCCCTGCGCCACGTGGCGGTCCACCTCGTCGAGAATGAGGGTTCTCAAGCCATCGGGGAGGAATCCGACGAGCTGGGCGATGTCGCCGGCGATCGCCCCGCGATCGGCGAAGAGGCCGGCCAGCGACACCAGCGCGGCGATGGCGGGAAAGATCGCCATCAGCGCGAAGAACACCACGCCGCCCGCCACCGCCGCCACCCGGTCGTTCGACACTTCGCCCGCGGTGCGCCAGAGGACGTCCTTCCAGCCGGCGGCGGTGATCTCCCCGAGCCTGCGCGCCTGCCGCCCGCGCCCCGTCTCCAGCGCCGCCTGCATCGGCACGGAGTCCTTCGTGGCGCGGGAAACCGGCTGCGGCATGGTGAGCCTCACCGCAGCGGCGGTGCCGAGGCCGGTCGCCAGGGCGATGAGCAGGGAGCGGAGAAGCGGGTGCATGGGGGCCTCGGCGGAGGGGGGCGCCGGCGACCGGCGGAGGAGACGGGCCGTCCCGGCTAGTCCCAGAGGAGCACGATGCCGGTTGCCTCGCCGTAGACCGGATCCCTGTCCGGGGGCGGGCAGGCGGCGATCCGCGCCTTCGCGTCGAGCCGCTGGCGGCTGTCGGTCACCTCGTCGTACTTGCCCTTGTCGGGATAGGCGCCGACCACGAGAAGGTCCTCGCTCGCCGAGACCAGCCTGTGGCCGGTCCCCGCCGGCAGGATGGCGACGTCGCCCGGCTTGAGTGCGTAGACCCGCCCGCGCGGGCCGCCGAACTCGACCTCCGCCGTGCCGATGGCGACGCCCAGCACCTCGTGGACCTGCGAATGGTAATGGGTGAAGTCGTAGATGCCGTCGCGCCAGGAGCGGCCCCAGCCGTTCTGTGCGAAGAGCGCGTCGAGGGCGGCCGCCGGATCGGTGTCCACCGCCTCCAGATCCAGCGGGGCGCGATAGATCACCAGCGGCCAGTGCGGATGGTTGGGAATCGTCCCGTCGTCGCGGAAGAGGCGGGCGATCGGCTTGCGGCTGCGAAGATGGTCGCGCAGGGCATCGGGCGCCGGTCGGGACTCCATCAGCTTGCGGGCGACGTTCTTCACCTGGTCGATGATCGGCATGGCGGCTCTCGCGCGTGGGTCCGGGCGCGGTGATGAACGAGCCGGCCGTCCGTGCGGTTCCCCGCGAGGGGCGTCAGCGTTCGGCCCGCGCCTTGATCGCGGCGAGCACGGCGATGAGCGAGACGGCCACGATGTTGGAGGCGATGATCACCCAGTCCCCCTGGCGGATGCCGTAGACGACCCAGAGCGACAGGCCGGCACCCAGCACCGCCAGCATGCCGTAGGAAATGTCGGCGGTCTCCTGCGTCTGCCACGCCTTCCAGATCTGCGGCAGGTAGGAGAGGGAGGTGAGCACGGCGGCGAGGCCGCCGATGGCCGTGGTCAGCATGGCGCACCCCCATGGGGCACGCTCGGTCGGTTGGGCCTCATTCCGTCACCTCGCGGGAACCCCCGGCGGGGTGCCGGAATGCTCCCTCAACGGGGGCCGGATGACTTGGTTCCTCTGGCGTCGCTCAGGCGCCGGGATAGTCGGGGTCGCGCAGGAAGGGGAAGGGCCCCGGCGCCTTCTCGACATAGGCGGTGTGGCTGACGAGGCCGGCGCCCTCCGTCCACAGGTGCAGGTGGAAGGCCGCAGGCTCGAAGTTGAAATGCGCTGGCGGCCGGTCGTTGAGGTCGAGCACCACCTGATGGGCGACGGACGGGGCGACCATGGCGAGCGTGCCGGCGAACATCGCCTGGATCGGCCGGTGATGATGGCCGGCGAGGACGCGCACCACCTGCGGGTGGCGGCGGATGACGGCCTCGAACTCGGCCGTGCCCTCGATCAGGCTGATCCGGTCCATGTGATGGATGCCGCAGACAAAGGCCGGGTGGTGCATGGCGACGATGGTGGGCTTGCCCGGCGCCTCGGCCAGGCGCTCCTCCAGCCAGGCGAGCCGTTCGGCGCAGAGCCGGCCGGCGCCGGAGCCCGGCACCACGGTGTCGAGGCCGATGAGGCGCACCGGGCCGAGGTCGGTCGCCCACTGGGCGAAGTGCGGATGGTCCGACAGGCCGGGATGGTCCGCGAGGATCGTCTTGAGGTTCTCGCGGCGGTCGTGGTTGCCGGGGATCAGCCAGACCGGCATGGGCAGCCGGGAGAGCATCCGCTTCAGGTTCTCGTATTCGGCGGCAAGGCCGTTGTCGGTGAGGTCACCGGTGATCAGCACCGCGTCGGGCCGGGGATCGAGGGCCAGCACCGCGTCGATGGCCCGTTCCGTCAGCATGTTGGTCTCCGCCGTGCGGTAGGCGGGAAGCCCGTGCGGGCGCACGTGGAGATCGGTGAGATGGGCGATGAGCATGGCGCGAATCCGGGTGGAGGATGCCGGCTGCCTAGGGACGGCGCATGACATTGCGACGACAGCGCCGGGACGCGTGGGGCTGTCACGCGGCCGTCGTCCAATCGTCGGTGAATCGTCATCGGTGCGTTGCCGTTCCGTCGTCGAAGCCGCGTAGGCCAGCCCCATCACGGAGCGGGTGGCCATGGCCGGTATCGTCCTCGACGCAATCGAGAAATCCTTCGGCGAGACGCGCGTCCTCAGGGGCGTGAGCCTTTCCTTCGACCAGGGCGCCTTCGTCTCGCTGGTCGGGCCCTCGGGCTGCGGCAAGACCACGCTCCTGCGCATCATCGCAGGCCTCGAGAGCGCCGACCGCGGCCGGGTCGTGATCGCCGGCGCCGAGGTGACCGGCCGCCGCGCCGCCGACCGCGACGTCGCCATGGTGTTCCAGAACTACGCGCTCTATCCCCACATGACGGTCGCGCAGAACATGGCCCTGCCGCTGGTCATGCGCCGCCTCTCGGCGCTCGAGCGGGCACCCTTCCTCGGCCGCCTCGTCACCGGCACGGCCGAGCGCCGCGCTGCCATCCGCCGCGAAGTGGAGGAGGCGGCGAAGCTCCTCTCCATCGACCATCTGATGGAACGTCGCCCCGGCCAGCTCTCCGGCGGCCAGCGCCAGCGCGTCGCCCTCGGCCGCGCCATCGTCCGCCACCCCAAGGCCTTCCTGATGGACGAGCCGCTGTCCAATCTCGACGCGGCGCTGCGCCACGACATGCGGCGCGAACTGGTCGACCTGCACCGGCGCGTCGGTGTGACCACGGTCTACGTCACCCATGATCAGGCCGAGGCCATGACCATGTCGGACCGCGTGGCGGTCATGCTCGGCGGCGCCGTGCTGCAGTTCGGCTCGCCGCGCGAGATCTACGAGCAGCCGGCGACCGTCGACGTGGCGAAGTTCATCGGCTCGCCGCGCATCAACATCCTGCCGGCCGAGACCGACGCCGAGAGCCGCGTCGTCGTCGCCGGTTTCGTCACCGGCGAGGTGGCGCCCCGCGCAGCCGGCCGCATCCAGGCCGGCATCCGTCCGGAACACCTCGTGCCCGCCGCCGACGGCCTGCCGCTGGCGGTTCGCCACGTCGAGTTCCTCGGCGCGGAGGTGCTGGTCTACGGCGAGCACAAGGCGACCGGCACGGAGCTGATCGTCCGCCTCGACCCCGCGGCCTGGGAGGCGACGCCCTCGCGCCACGTCCTCTGCGTCGCGCCGATGCCCGGGCGGCTCCTCGCCTTCGACGCCGCCGGCACCCGCCTCGGCCTGATCAGCGCCGAGGCGGCGCGCCAGGTCCAGGCGCCCGCCGCCGCCGGGCCGCTGGTCAGGGTGCCGCGCTATGTCTGACCTCGCTCTCCCCGCTGCTCTTGCACCGGCGGCCCGCCGCGCCGACCCGATCGGCCGCGGCGAGGCGCTGGCCGCCTGGCTTCTCACGGGACCTGCCATCCTCGCCTTCGTTCTGATGCTGCTGGTGCCGACGCTGGCCGTCGTCGCCATCGCCTTCACCGATTACGAACTCGGTGCCACCGCCTTGCGCTTCGTCGGTTTCGCGAACTTCGCCGAGCTGATGGAGGACCGCGGCTTCGTCACCTCGTTCCGCAACACCGCCTTCTTCGTGGCGGTGACCACCCCCGCTTCGGTGATCGGCGGTCTGGCGCTGGCCATCGCCATCGAGGGCGGCCGTCGCGGCCGCACCTTCTTCCGGGCCGTCTTTTTCCTGCCCGTCGTCTCGCTGATGGTCGCAATGGCGACCGCCTTCCAGTACATGTTCCACCCGACCATCGGCCCGGTGAACGCGCTGCTGCGCGGTCTCGGTATCGTCGGCCCGAACTGGCTCGGCTCCTCCGACAGCGTCATGTGGACCCTCGCCGTCATCGGCGTCTGGGAGCAGATCGGCTTCAACATGGTGCTGTTCATGGCGGGGCTCACCGCCATCCCGCGCGATCTCTACGCGGCGGCGGAGGTGGACGGCGTGCGCTCCGGCTGGTCGCGGTTCTGGACGGTGACCTGGCCGCTCCTCGGCCCGACGACGCTCTTCGTCCTGACCATCACCATGATCCGCTCCCTGCGCGTCTTCGACATCGTCGCGACGCTGACCCAGGGCGGGCCGAACAAGGCCTCCGAGGTGCTGCTCTACACCATGTACACCGAGGGCTTCACCTACTTCCGCATGGGCTATTCCGCCGCCATCACCGTCGTCTTCCTGGCGGCGGTGGTCGTCCTGATGCTGATCCAGACGCGCCTCATCGACCGGCGCGTGCACTACGGGTGAGGCGGCCATGATCCCCGGTTCCAACGTCCGCAGCCTCGTCGCCGACCTGCCGCGCCTGGCCATCCTGAGCGCGCTCGGCCTGCTCTTCCTGATGCCCTATCTGTGGATGATCTCGGTGTCGCTGAAGCCGCTGGACGAGGTCTGGCGCGCCTCCATGTCGCTGATCCCCGAGACTTTCGCCATCCAGAAGAACTACGGCCGCGTCCTCTCCGAGGTGCCGATCGGCCGCTACCTCCTCAACGGCGTCATCGTCTGCTTCGGCATCCTCGTCTTCCAGCTCGCATTCGCCCTGCCGGCCGGCTACGCCCTCGCCAAGCTCAATTTCCGCGGCCGCGAGACGCTCTTCGCCTTCGTCATGCTCGGCCTGCTCATCCCGGCCCACGTGCCGGCGATCCCGCTCTACATCGCCTTCGCCAAGACCGGCGTCCTCAACAGCTATGCGGCGCTGATCGCGCCCTCGACCATCTCGGTCTTCGCCATCTTCATGTTCCGCCAGTTCTTCCGCTCCATGCCGGACGAGCTGATCCAGGCGGCGCGCATGGACGGTCTCGGCGAATGGTCCATCGTCTGGCGCATCGTCGTGCCCAACGCCTGGCCCGCCGCCACCGCCTTCGCGATCTTCTCCGTCGTCGCCCACTGGAACGACCTGTTCTGGCCGCTCATCGCCGTTTCGGGGAAGGGCGAGCT
The DNA here is from genome assembly GCF_003008515.1 of Phreatobacter cathodiphilus. NCBI lineage: Bacteria > Pseudomonadati > Pseudomonadota > Alphaproteobacteria > Hyphomicrobiales > Phreatobacteraceae > Phreatobacter > Phreatobacter cathodiphilus. Next base: position 629,406 of record NZ_CP027668.1, read on the forward strand.
CGCGACCCCCGCCCTCGGCGTCGTCTATTTCCGCACCGAGGAGGCGGGCGACGATTTCGGCGCCCTGATGGCCGCAGCGACCCTCACCACGCTCCCCCTGGTCGCCGCCTTCCTCATCGCCCAGCGCCGCTTCATCGAAGGCATCACCATGACCGGGCTCAAGGGATGAGCCCGGCCCGCCCCCGTTTCCACCGGAGTTCGCGATGACCGCCCGCCTGACCCGCCGCACCGCCCTCGCCGCCGCCGCCGCGACACTCGCCGCCCCGCGCCTCGCCTTCGCCGCGCCGGTAGAAATCGACGTCCACTACGCCATGCCCGCCGTCTACAAGGACGTGATGGACCGGCTCGCCGCCGACTTCATGGCCGCCAACGCCGACATCAAGGTGAGCTACAGGCAGGCGAGCGCCAGCTACGACGACGGCGCCCAGCTCGTGCTGCGCGAGGCGGTGACCGGCCGCCAGCCCGACCTCTCCTTCCAGGGTCTCAACCGCCTGCGCGTCATCGCCGAGCGCGGCCTCGCCGTCGATCTCGCGCCGCTGCTCGCCGCCGAGGGCGATGTCGGCAAGCTCGGCTACACGCCCGAGCTCCTCGGCCTCGGCAAGGCGGGCGGCGTGCAGGCGGGCCTCGCCTTCGCCACGTCCAACCCCATCGTCTTCGTCAATGCCGACCTGTTCCGCCGCGCCGGCCTCGACCCCGACAGGAAGCTGACGACCTGGGACGAGATCATCGCCGCCTCGAAGGCCATTTCCGCCCTCGGCGGCGGCGTCCACGGCTCCTACTACCGCTGGCAGGGCGACTGGATCTATTCGGCGCTGCTCTTCGGTTTCGGCGGCCGGATGATGGACGAGGCCGAGCGCGAGATCGGCTTCGCCGGTCCGGAGGGCCGGGCCTCCCTCACCGTGCTCGACCGCCTGGTGAAGGAGGGCGGCATGCCCGCGCTGTCCGGCGAGGCCGGCGCGCAGGCCTTCGCCGCCGGCCGGGTCGGCATGTATTTCTGGTCCACCGCCTTCCTGCGCCAGGCCCAGCGCTCCCTCGGCGGCAACTTCCAGCTCGCGACCTGGGAATTCCCGCTGGGAGACCGCGCCCGCGGCCGCCTGCCGACCGGCGGCGCCGCCGGCATGGTGCTGGCCAAGGACCTGGCGAAGCGGCAGGCCGCCTATCGCTTCCTGCGTCACTGCACCTCGCCGGAGGGCACCGCGGTCATGGTCAAGGGCACCGGCTACGTGCCCGTCAACCAGCTCGCCGCCGACGACCCGCGCCATCTCGGCGAGTTCTATCGCGAGAACCCGCTGTTCATGACCGGCGTCCGGCAGATGCCCATCATGGTGCCCTGGTACGCCTTCCCCGGCTCCAACGGCGTCCGCATCACATCCGTCATCACCGACAACGTCTCCCGCGTCGTCGAACAGAAGGCGAGCGTCGATGCGGCGCTGGCCGACATGGCCCGCGACGTCGCGCGCCTCCTGGCGCGCGCCTGACCCCCTCATGCCCCGCGGGCCGGAGGGGCCGGCCGGCGGGGATCTCGTTCAGACCAGCCCCGGAACCGAGGTTGTCATGTCCACCAAACTCACTCGCCGCACGACGCTCGGCCTGATGGCCGGCGCCGCCACCATCGCCATGCCGCATGTGGTCCGCGCCCAGACCGTCGAGGTCGTCGCCCACTATTCCATGCCGCCGATCTTCAAGGCCGCCATGGAGGCCGTCGCCGAGGCCTTCAACAAGAAGAGCGACAAGGTGAAGGTCACCTATGTCAATCCGACGCCCACCTACGAGGACGGCGCCCAGCTCGTGCTGCGCCAGGCGACCACCGGCGGCCTGCCTGACGTCTCCTTCCAGGGCCTCAACCGCCTGCGCCTCTTCGCCGAGCGGTCCATCGCCGCCGACCTCAAGCCCTTCCTCGACCGTGAGGGCGACCTCGCGAAGATCGGCTACTCGAAGCCGATCCTCGGCCTCGGCCACCACGGCGGCGTCCAGTGCGGCCTGCCCTTCGCCACCTCCAATCCGATCAGCTACATGAACGTCGATCTCCTCAAGAAGGTCGGCGCCAGCGCCGAGACCTTCCCGAAGAGCTGGGACGAGGTCATCGCCCTGTCGGCGAAGATCGCCGCCCTCGGCGACGGCAACACCGGCATGTTCTTCCGCTGGCCGGGCGACGACTGGATGTTCTCCGCCCTGCTCTACGGCTTCGGCGGCCGCATGCTGACCGAGGACGAGACGAAGGTCGCCTTCGACGGCGCCGAGGGTCTCGCCGCGCTCCGTCTCCTCGACCGCATGGTCAAGGAAGGCAAGATGCCGAACCTCACCGGCAATGCCGACCTGCAGTCCTTCGGCGCCGGCAAGATGGGCATGATGTTCCGCACCACGGCGCAGGTGCGCCAGGTCTCCGGCATGGTCGGCAGCAATTTCGAGCTGCAGACCACCACCCTGCCGGTCATCGATCCCGTCAAGGGCCGCCTGCCCACCGGCGGCGCCGGCGCCATGATGACCGCCAAGGACCCGGCTCGTCAGGCCGCGGCCTGGGAGTTCATCAAGTTCGCGACCTCCGCCGAGGGCACGACCCTGATGGCCAGGAACACCGGCTACGTGCCCTGCAACCAGCTCGCCATCGACGATCCCATGTATCTCGGCGAGTTCTACAAGGCGAACCCGCTGTTCCAGGCCGCGACGAAGCAGGTCCACCTGATGATCCCGTGGTACGCCTTCCCGGGCCAGAACTCGGTACGCGTCACCCAGGTCATGGTCGACAATCTCGCCCGCATCGTCGAGCAGAAGGCCTCTCCGGAAGAGGTCCTGCGCGACATGTCGCGTGAGGTCACGCGCCTCATTCCGCGTCGCCAGGGCTGAGCCCGACCCGCGAAGCATGCGAAAAGCCCGCCCGGAGCGATCCGGGCGGGCTTCGTCATGCAGGGATGGCGCAGAGCTTACTCCGCCGCCTGGTGCATCTTGCTGCCCATCACCTCCCGGAAATCCGGCAGAGGCGACAGCCAGCGGCGGGCGAGCGCCTCGGTGCGGGTGGACCAGGCGAAGGGATCGCGGCCGTGGACGCGCCAGAGCACATCGTCCGACAGTTCGAGCAGCGCGAAGGCGCCCGCCGGCTCGCCGGCCGTGGTGAAGGTCTCGGTCAGCGACTGCAGGGTGATGTGGGCGATGCCGTCCACCATGGTCAGCGTGTTCCAGTGGACGTGGCCGGAAATCCAGATCACCGGCACGCGGGCGGTCCGCAAGACGGCACGCACGCGCTCGGCGGTGGGATAGGTCGAGAAGCGCACGTTGTTCTCGAACCAGAAGTTGCCGACCTGCGAATGACCGGAGACGGGCACGTGGCTGACGATGGCGAGCGGCCGGTCGGCGGCCGCGATCGTCGCCGCCAGCCAGGCGAGATCGGCATCCTGGAGAGCGAAGCCCGTGGGCCGGTGCAGCTTCGAATCGGCGCGCCAGATCACGAGGCGCCAGTCGCCGACGTCCACCGTCTCGTGGCCGGCGCTGCGGCCGAGGAGGGCGTCGTTGTCAGCAACCTCGAGGTAATCGCGGTCGTGGTTGCCGTCGAGATGGAATCGCGGCGCGGCGATGGGCGCGAAGGCCTCCGCCACCTCGCGCTCCAGCACGAGGTCGGCCTCGCGTGCTTCGTCGGAAATGCGGTCGCCGAGGTCGAGCACGAGGTCGGGCCGCGTCTCCGCGACGAAGCGGCGGAACTCCTCCATCAGGCCGAGCGCGGCCGGCCCCGCCTTCGAGAAGGACGGCTTGCCGTGGTGGATGTCGGTGACGATGCAGATGCGGGGGGCGCGGGACATGGAGGGGTTCCTCGGGTGGAATCGGCAAAGGCAAAGGCCCGCCCCGCCGGTGGCGGGACGGGCCGGATCGGGAGAGGCAGCGGTCAGCTGGCGCGGCGCGGCAGCAGCGGCTGGACGGCGGCGGCCATGGCCTTCAGCGCCTCGTCGGCACCCTTCGACTTGTTCACCACCGACTGCAGGTGATCGTTGATCACGTCGGTGATGCGCAGCGCGTTCTGGCCGGGGAAGGCGTACCAGCCGTTGATCACATCCTGCTGGCGGATGGCGACGAGGTGGTTCGGGTTGTCGCGATAGAACTTGCCGAGCATGTCCTCGCGCTCCGCCGGAATGGTGGTGCCCGGCATGTAACCGGTGGCGTTGACCATGGCCGTCGCGCCGATCGGGCCGGTGGCGTATTTGATGAACTTCCAGGCCGCCTCCTGGCGGGCGCGGTCCTTGGTGAACATCATCGCGACGTTGCCGCCCGCCGGCAGGCGCGGATTGGCGGCCGACAGCGGGAAGCGGCCGCAGACCAGCTTGAAGCGCCCGCCGATCTCGCGGTTGTAGCGGCCGAGCTGTGCGGTGGACTGCATCGACATGCCGAGGCGGCCGGAGAAGAAGTCCTGAAAGGCCGTGTCGGGGCGGATGTCGGGCATCTTGCCCTCGTCCACCATCTTGCGCAGCACGCGGATCGCCTTCTCGCCCGGCTCGTCGGCGAAGGCGACGCGCGTCTCGTCGGCGTTCAGCATGGTTCCGCCGTGCGACATGACGAGAGCCTGCCAGGCCCAGTTGCCGGTGATGGTCCAGTCATAGAACAGGCCGGCGCGGTTCTGCGCCGGGGCGGAGATGGCGGCGGCGAGGCGGATCACCTCGTCCCAGGTCGTCGGCAGCTTGTCCGGATCGCCGCCGGCGGCCTTCAGCAGGTCGACGTTGTAGTAGAGGATCGGCGTCGACATGGCGAAGCCGATGCCCGTCTGCTTCGTGCCGGTCTGGCCGAGCGACAGGAGCGAGGGCGAGAAGCCGAGCGAGGCGGTCTCCGGGTCGGCGTCCATGAAGGGCTTCAGGTCGATCGGGATGCGGCGCTCGTCGAGGGTGCGCTGGCGGTTCAGGCCATGAAAGGCGACGTCCGGCAGGCTGTTGGTGACGACGTCGCGGAGGTTGCGCTGGAGGATTTCCTCATAGCCGACCTCCGGCGCGCGCAGCGTCACCTTGATGGTCGGGTTGGCCTTCTGGAAGTCGGCCGCGATCTTCTCCATCAGGTCCTTGAAGAGGACGGGGATGGAGTACTGCACCTGCAGTTCCACCGGTGTCGACTGGGCGCGCAGGTAGGACGGCATGGCGACGGAACCGGCCAGTGCGGCCGACGTGGTCAGGAATGTGCGGCGGGACGGGGTCATCGGAAGGCTCCAGGGTCGGTGAGGAGAGGGCATGCGTCAGGCGGCTGCGATGCGCGGGGGCGCCTCGCAGGATGAAGGGGCTGGGCCGCCGGCCGGCGGCTCGGGGGTGCCGTAGATGTCGGCGAAGGCGGTGGGGGTGAGGGCGCCGGCGGGTGCTTCGAGCACGACACGGCCGCCGCGCAGGGCGACGACCCGGTCGGCGAAGCGGCGTGCGAGGTCGACCTGGTGCAGCGAGCACAGGACCGCGATGCCGTTCTCCCGCGCCACGGTGCGCAGCACGCCGAGAACGGTGTCGGCGGCCTTCGGGTCGAGGCTGGAGACGGGCTCGTCGGCGAGCAGCACCCGCGAGCGCTGCGCCAGCACCCTTGCGATGGCGACACGCTGCTGCTGGCCGCCCGAGAGGGAATCGGCGCGCTGATAGGCCTTGTCGAGGAGCCCCACCCGGTCAAGGCAGGCGAGGGCGAGTTGCCGGTCGGCGGCGGGGAACATCCGGGCGACCACCCGCCACGTCGCGACATGGCCCATGCGGCCCGCCAGCACGTTGTCGAGGGCCGACATGCGGCCGATCAGGTTGAACTGCTGGAAGATGAGGCCGATGTCGCGCCGGGCCTCGCGCAGCGCCCGCCCGCCGAGCCCCGCCAGGTCGCGGCCGAGCACCGAGACGCTGCCGTTGTCGGGGTCCACGAGGCGCGTCACGCAGCGGAACACCGTCGACTTGCCGGCGCCCGACGGGCCGACCAGCGCGACGACTTCGCCGGGGGCGAGAGAGAAGGACACGTCCGCGAGGGCGGTGGTCGGCCCATAGGTCTTGGACACGCCGCTGAGGCTGAGCACCGGGGGCATCAGACGAGCCTCCGCCGCAGCCAGGCCGAGAACTGGTCGATGGCGGTCACCATCACCAGCACGATGGCCGAGAGGGTCAGCAGCTTCTGGAAATCGAGGAGGTCGATTGCCGCCTTGATCTCGATGCCGATGCCCCCCGCACCGACGATGCCGAGGATGGTCGAGGTGCGCACGTTCGCCTCCCAGACGTAGAGCGACACCGAGGCGAGGTTCGGCAGCACGGTCGGCAGCATGGCGTAGGTGACGACCTTGGTGCGGTTAGCGCCGGAGAGGGCGGCGGCCTCCAGCGGCGCCGGCGGGATCGTCTCGATCGCCTCGGCGTTGAGCTTGGCGATGACGCCCAGCGAATGGACGATCATGCCGAGCACGCCGGCGAAGGGTCCGAGGCCCACGGCCGCGACGAAGAGGATGGCGAAGACCACCGTGTCGATGCCGCGGAAGGCATTGACCACCGCCCGGACCGGGATCGACAGCAGCGGCGATGGCGTGACGTTGCGGGCGATGAAGACCGACAGCGGAAAGGCGAGCACGGTGGCCACCGCCGTGCCCACCGTCGCGATGGCGACGGTTTCCAGCGCCCGGTAGAGGAAGGCGTCGAAGTCGCCGGTATAGGGCGGCCAGGCGGTCGAGGCCCAGGCCCAGAGCCGCGGCAGGCCCGTCACAAGCTTCGCCGGGTCGACTTCGGCGACCCGCACGGAGGCGAGCACGAAGGCGAGGACGGCGAGGATCACCGCCGCCCGCGTCACGCTCTCGCGCGAGAGGAGGGCGACCGGCGGCTCCGCGTAGGAGCCGTCGGCGTGCCGGATCGGCAGGGTGGACCTTTCCACGGTCACGAGGTCCGGATGGCGCCGAGGTCTCGGCCCATCTTCTCGAGGCCCTCATAGGGCTGGTGGGTGGCCGGCACAAAGCCCGTATAGGGCCAGGGCAGCAGCTTCTTCTCGTCGTCCGAGAGGCCGGCGAGAGCGGCGCCGACGGCGGCCGCGCGGTCCTGCGGGAAGCTCTTCGAGACCACGACGCACTCGTTCGGCAGCGGGTCGGATTCCCACACCACCGTATTGGAGGTCGGCTGGATGGTGCCGTTGCGGATCATCGTGTTGCGGTGGGTGTCCCAGCCGGTGGCGAGGTCGACCTGGCCGTTGACGGTCGCCATCTGGGCTGCGGCAGCGGAGGCGCCCTCCGCATAGCGGCCGAAGAAGCTCTTCGGCTCGATGCCCTTGGAGCGCAGGAAGTGGGTCGGCACCAGCCAGCCGGACGTCGAGCCGACATCGAGCATCTGCATCGACTTGCCGCGGGCGTCCTCGGGGAATTTCGCCACCGTCAGGCCCGGGCGAGCGACGATGATGGCCTTGTAGGTGGGGATGCCGTTGACCAGCATGGTGTTGATGATGCGCGCCTCGCCCCGCACCTTGGCGAGGATGTAGCCCCAGGGACCCATCTGGGCGACGTCGATCTGCTCGTTGGCGAGCGCCGTGGCGATGCCGGCCCAGTCGTTGGCGACCTGGAGCTCGAGGTTGGCGCCGACCTTCTCGGCGACGGCCTTGTAGACCGGCTCCCAGACGCGGCGGGTGTCGGCCTGGGTCGGCTGCTGCGGCCCGAGGCCGATCTTCAGCGTCGGGCGGCCTTGCGCGAGCGCCGGGGCGGCCAGAGTGGCGCCTGCGGCGGCGAGGAGCAGGCGGCGGTCGATGAGAGTCATGGTCGGTCTCCGGTGGGTCGAGATCACTTCACGGCGGTCATGGTGACGCCGTCGATGAACCAGCGCTGGGCAGCGAGGAAGGCGATGACGAGGGGGGCGGTGATGGCGGTGGCGGCGGCCATGAGCGGGCCGTAGTTCGTCCCCGCCTCGGCATTGGCGAAGTAGACGACGCCGAGCGGCGGGGTCGCGAGATGCTCCGACTGGATGACGATCAGCGGCCAGAAGAACTCGTTCCAGTTCCACACCAGAGACAGCACGCCGAAGGCGACCACCGCCGGCATGGCGGTCGGCATCATGATGCGCCAGACGATGGCGAACTCGCCGAGCCCGTCGAGGCGGGCCGCGTTGATGAGGTCGTCGGGAACGGTGAGGAAGAACTGCCGGAGCAGGAAGATGCCGAAGACCGAGATGGTCGAGGGCAGGATGACGGCGGCATAGCTGTTCAGGAGGCCGAGCTGCCAGAGCAGGATGTAGAGCGGGATGGCGGTGACCTGCGGCGGGATCAGGAGGCCGAGCAGCACCAGCAGGAACATCGTCTCCTTGCCGCGCCAGCGCAGCTTCGCCAGCGCATAGGCGCAGGGCAGGGCGGTCAGGAGCTGGCAGGTGAAGATGGCGCCGGTGACGATGAAGCCGTTCAGGATGTAGCGGGCGAGCGGCTGCTTGGTGAAGGCGTCGGCATAGTTCTGCCAGGCGTGCCACTGCTTCGGCAGCAGGCTGAACTCCGGCGAGAAGATCTCGCCCGAGGACTTGAGGCTCACCGAGACCATGATGACGAAGGGCGCCAGCATCAGCACGGCGCCGAGGCCGAGGACGGCGTGGCGGAAGATCTCGAAGCCGAGGCCGGAGGCGGCGAGGGACCTTGTACGCATGGGATCGCCTCAACCGTAGTGGGTGTGGCGTTCCTGCAGCTTCACCTGGATGACGGTGACTAGCAGGACGAAGCCGAGGAAGACGACGGTGAGGGCGGCGGCATAGGCCGAGCGCAGGAAGGAAAAGCCCTCCTGGTACATCTGGAACAAGAGCACGTTGGTGGACTTGTTGGGGCCGCCGTCGGTGAGCACCTGCACCGTGTCGAAGACCTGGAAGGCGCGGATGGCGGTGATGGTGACGACGAAGAGCGTCGCCGGCCCCAGCATCGGCCAGGTCACGCGCCGGAACCGCTCGAAGGCGCCGTCCGCTCCGTCCACCGCGGCGGCCTCGTAGAGATCCCTGGGGATCGCCTTGAGGCCGGCGACGAAGAGCACCATGGACAGGCCGATCGCCTGCCAGATGCCGATGACGCCGAGGGCGAAGAGCGCCGTGTCGGGGTTCTTCAACCAGTCGGTCGTCGGCAGGCCGAGGAAGGCGAGGGTCAGGTTGATGGCGCCGACGGTCGGATGGAAGGCGAACTGGAACACCAGCGCCATGGCGAGGAGGGTGGAAACCACCGGCAGGAAGAAGGCGGCGCGATAGAAGCCGCGCAGGCTGGTGCCGGCCTCGATCAGGATCGCGGCGCCGAGCCCGAGGAACACCGACAGCGGCACGACGAAGGCGACATAGGCCAGCGTATTGCGCAGCGTCTTCCAGAACACCTCGTCGGCGGCCATCTCGCGGTAGTTGGCGAGCCCCGCCCAGGCGATCTCCGGCATGCCGAAGGTCCAGTCGGTGAACGACAGGACGAAGACGGCGACGGTCGGTCCCAGTAGCATGATCCAGATGAGGACGAAGGCCGGCCCGGCGAGAACCCAGGCCGCCATCTGCTCGGCCGCCTCGCCTGCCGCCCTGCGCCGGCGGCCGGTCGCGGCTCCCGCCATGGGCAGCGCCAGGTCAGACATGGAGCGCCTCGATCCGCTGCGGCTGCAGCGGTGTCTCGGTGAGCGCCTGCGCCTTCAGCCGCCGGCCGTCCGCGGCGAAGACCATCACCCGCCCGGGCGCCACCGTGAAGGCGGCCTCGTCGCCCGGGCGGAACCGCGCCCCGACGGCCGGCTCGACCCGAGCGACGACGGGCTTTTCCGCCCCCGCCACCCGCAGATGCACCAGTGTCTCCGCGCCGAGCATCTCGACATGGCGGACCGTCCCGGCGATCCTGATCGCCGCCTCGCCGCGCCCCGCGGGCAGCAGGACCTCCGGCCGGACGGCGACGGTCGCCTGCGCTCCCGCCGGTGTGGTGACCGCCACCGGCCAGCGCGCGCCGAGCACCGAGAGGCCGCCGTCGGCCTCGATCCGCGCCGGCAGGGTGTTGATCTCCGGCGTGCCGATGAAGGTCGCCACCGCCAGGTCCTGCGGGTCGTCGTAGATGACCTGGGGCGAAGCGACCTGCATCAGGCGCCCGCCCATCATCACCGCGACCCGGTCCGACATGGTCATGGCCTCGGCCTGGTCGTGGGTGACGTAGACGAAGGTCGTGCCGAGGCTGCGGTGCAGTTCCGAGATTTCCGTGCGGGCCTGCACGCGCATCTTGGCGTCGAGGTTCGACAGCGGCTCGTCCATCAGGAAGGCCTTGGGCCGCCGCACCATGGCGCGCGCGAGGGCGACGCGCTGGCGCTGGCCGCCGGAGAGCTGGGCGGGACGGCGCGCCAGGAGATGGCCGATGCCGAGGCCTTCGGCGACTGCCGTCACGTCGGCGGCGATGCCGGCGCGCGTCGTGGCCGCGCCGGGCATGATGCGCCCGACCAGCGGCAGGCGCTGGGCCGCCGAGAGCCGGCGCATCTCCAGCGGCAGGCCGATGTTCTCCGCCACCGTCATATAGGGGTAGAGGGCGTAGGACTGGAACACCATGGCGATGTCGCGTGCCTTCGGCGGCAGGTCGTCGACCAGGGTCCCGCCGATGACGACGTCGCCCGCGTCCTGAGTCTCGAGGCCCGCGAGGATGCGCAGGATCGTCGTCTTGCCGCAGCCGGAGGGACCGACCAGCGTCAGGAACTCGCCCGCCGCGATGTCGAGGGAGACGCCCTGGAGGACCGGGGTATCCCGAAAGCTCTTCGCGATGCCGCGCAGCGAAATTCCGGCCATGACGCCCTGCCCATCGACGCCCCGGAGGGCTCACTTGTCGCGTTTAACTCGACAAGTTAACGGGCGTATGACGGAGCCTGTGTCAGAGCGTGTCGATGCGGACGATGAGGCTGCCGGAGGGGATGACGGCATTGCCGTAGAGCAGCGGCCGCCCCTCGCCGTCGCTGTCGACATACATCATCACCAGCACGGGTGCGTCGAGCGGGATGGAGAGCGCCTCCGCCTCGCGCGGCCGCGGCATGCGGCAGTCGATCCAGGTCGAGGCGCGGTAGAAGGCGTCGACGCCGTATTCGGCCAGCGCCTGGGTGAAGCTGCCCGACCGCGCCACGGCCTCGCCGATGCCGGCGAAGCGGGCGCCGTCGAAGAGATGGTAGCCGTAGATGAGGAGCGAGGGGCTGGCGCCGCGCACCGTCTCGACCATGACCAGCGGGGTGCCCTCGGCGAGGCCGAGATGGCCGGCGATGGCGGTCGTCGCCAGCCGCTCCTCGGTGCCGACCACCCGCCCGGAGGGACCGGCGTTCATCTGCCGCTCGATCTCGCTCCACTTGGAATCGCGGGTGATGCGGTATTCGGGCGGCCGGTCCTCGACGAAGACCCCGCGGCCGCGGCGCGCCCGCACGAGGCCGAGCATGGCGAGGTTGGCGAGCGCCATGCGCACCGTGTGGCGATTGACGGAAAAGCGCTCGGCGAGGTCGTTTTCCGACGGGAGCTGGTCGCCCGGCCCGATCAGGCCGGCACGGATCTCGGCCTCCAGGTCGCTCTGGATCAGCCGCCAGACCGGTATGCGCGTCTTCGCCATCGGCCCCGCCGCCCTCGACACCCGGGGGAGAGGTGGACCATTCCGCCCCCGATCTCAAGGACCGAGGCCCCCCTCATGCCCCGGAATAGGGTTCCGGGATGGCGGTGCCGATGAGCATGTTGCGCGTCACGAGGCCGACGAGTTCCTCGAACGGCCGATCCGCCGCATCGGCCGGCGCCTTCGGCAGGACGAGGTAGCGCATGTCGGCGTTGGAATCGTGAACGCGGACCTCCACCTCGGCAGGGATGTCGACGCCGAATTCCGCCAGCACGGCGCGCGGCTCCCTGACCGTCCGCGCGCGGTAATTCTTCGAGATGTACCACCAGGGCGGCTGCCCCAGCAGCGACCGCGGATAGCAGGAGCAGAGCGTGCAGACGATCACGTTGTGCAGGCGCGCGGTGTTCTCGACCACTACGAGCTTCGCTTCTTTGATCGTGTAGCCCATCTCGCGGGCGGCGGCCGAGCCGTCGGCGAGGAGGCGCGCCTTGTAGGACGGGTCCCTCCAGGCCTGCGCCACGATCCGCGCGCCCCAGGTGACGTTCGGCGCCTCCAGCGCGGCGATGACGCGGTCGGTGTCGGCCGGCGCCAGGATCTGCTTCTCCAGCAGGATCTTGTGCAGCGCCTCGGTCATGAGAGCGTAGTAGTCCGCCCCCTCGTGGCCCTCGACCACGGGGCGCGAGGGATCGACGGCATCCGCCGCGTAGCCGATGGGTTCGGGCGTCATGTCAGGGGCTCCGCCGGCTCGAGCCAGTGGTCGTAGACCTCGATTTCCAGCGTGTCGCTCGCCGCACCGGCATAGTCGGGCCACAGGTCGGTCTGCGGGAAGTGGACGCGGTAGAGATCGATGGCCGGCAGGCCCGGCCGGCCGAAGGCGAGGTCCTCCGGATTGGGATAGGCGCCGCAATAGCGCTCGATCCGGCCAGTCCTGTGCCGGATGAACCAGGGGATGCGGACATGGCCCGGCTTGCCGAGGTCGAGCACCGTCACGCGGTCGCCGGGTGAGAAGCGCGGCATCAGAGCGCCTCCACCGTCCGGGCCGCGTGATCGACGCGCTGGCCGCGTGAGGCGGCGATGGCGTCCATCCGCGTGAGAACCTCCTCGCGGGTGACGATCTCCTTCTCGGTGAGGAGGATCGTCAGCGCCTCGGCCCGCCGCTCGTAGAAGCCGAGCGTCTCGTAGAGGTGCTCGCCGAAGCTCTCGAAGACGCGGCGGATCTCGTCGAGCGAGACCGTCCGGTTCTTCTGCTCCAGCGCCCCGCGGATCGCCTCCGACAGCTTCTGCCAGTCGTCGAAGGGCCGCTCGACGCAGGCGACCGGCCCGCCGGGCAGGCCGCCGATGTCGTGGTAGCCGCGATAGGGCGGTCCCTTGCCGGCCTCGTCGGTCATGGTCAGCTGGCCCTCACGGCGTTCTGGAAGACCTCGAGCGTGCGCGCCTTCAGATCGATGAAGCGTGGATCGGTCAGGGTGGAGGGATCGCGCGGCCGCGGCAGGTCGACGTCCATGTAGTCGGCGATCCGGGACGGGCGACGGGTGAGCATGAGCACCTTGTCGGCGAGATAGACGGCCTCCTCGAGGTCGTGGCTGACCAGCACCGTGGTGACGCCGCGCGCCACCAGCACCTTCTGGAGCTGGTCGCGCATGATCAGCGTCATCTCGTAGTCGAGCGCCGAGAAGGGCTCGTCGAGAAACAGCACCTCCGGTTCGATCACCAGCGAGCGCATGATCGAGACGGTCTGCTGCTGCCCGCCCGACATCTGGTAGGGATAGCGGTTGAGGTCGAACTTCAGGTCGAAGCCTGCCACCAGTTCCTCGATCCGCCTGTCGCGCTCCGCCTTGGGCACGCCCATCAGGCGCAGCGGATAGTGGATGTTGTCGACGGCGCGCAGCCACGGAAACAGCGCCTCCCGGTAGTTCTGGAAGACGTAGCCGATGCGCGTCTCGGCGATGGTCTTGCCCTCGAACAGGATCTGCCCGGCGTCGATGGGCATCAGGCCGGCGACCATGTTGATGAAGGTCGACTTGCCGCAGCCGTTCGGCCCGAAGACCGAGACGATCTTGCCCTTCGGCAGGTCGATGTCGAAGCCGACATAGACGGGATTGCCGTCGAAGGCCTTCTTGAGCCCGCGGACGGTGATATGCGTGCCCGGCGGGAACCACCGCAGGTCGGGGTAGGAGGCGCCCTCCGGCGCCTCCACCTGCCGCTGCCTCTGCGCCATGGTCATCAGGCGAGGTCCGAAGGCTTCAGGATGATGTCCTGCACCTTCATCGGCGTCTTCAGCGCGCCCTCGGCCGAGAACACGTCCACCAGCGCCTGGTAGGACTTGAGGTCGGTCTCGTTGAGGTCGCGCCAGGCCCGCAGGTAGGGCTGGGCCACGATGGCCGCCTGGTCCGCCCTCACGGCCGTGTACTTCGGCAGGATCGGTCGGTACTTCTCGTACTGCGTCTCGGCGAGACGCGTCGCCTCGTCCAGCACCTCCACCACGCGGCGGGCGACGGCCGGCCGGTCCTTGATGAACTTGGTCGTGAGCAGCGAGCAGCCGGAATAGAAGGGATCGGCGATCACCGCGGCCACGGGGTTGGTCATGGCCCGCTTGGCCTCGCCGAGGGCGACGGCGATCGAGCCGACCGGCTCGAGCGACAGCGTGGCATCGGCCGAGCCGGCGATCACCGCCTGGACCTGGAGCCCGACCGCGAGTTCCACCAGCCTGACGTCCTTGTCCGGGTCGAGGCCGGCCTTGCGCACCATGTGGCGCGAGATGGTTCGCCACTGGATGCCCGGCAGGTGGCCGAGCGTCTTGCCCTTCAGGTCGGCGAAGGAGGTGATGGAGGAGCCGTTGGCGACGATCAGGCCGTCGTTGATGCGGTTGACGCCGACGCCGCCGCCCTGCAGACCGAAGACCTTGAACGTGCCGGGGAACTGGCTCTCGGCGAGCACCGAGATGCCTGCCGCCGCGCCGGGCGCGCCGACGTCGGCGCGGGCCGAGACGAGGCTGTCGATAATCTGGTTCGGCGCCTGGAAGCGTGCCGCCTCGACCTCGATGTTGGCCTTCTCGAACAGCTTCTCCTCCTGCGCCACGTAGAAGGCCATGGTCTGCATGATCGGCAGCCAGGACATGACGACCTTGTCGCGCGCCTGGGCGAGGGCCGGGGCCTGCGGGGCTCCCGATGCGACCACGGCGGCGCCGAGGCCAAGGATGAATTCGCGTCTCTTCGTCATGGATGACTCCTGGGGATTGCTCGGGGCTTCAGGCTCGGCCGGACCAGTGGACCAGCCATTTCTCGAGCCCGAGGAAGATGAGGTTGAGGCCGTAGCCGAGGATGCCGCTGACCAGGATCGTCCCGTAGAGCTGCGGCAGGTCGAAGGTGATCTGGCTGTCGATGATGCGTTTGCCGAGGCCGTCGTCGGAGCCGATGAACATCTCGGCGACGACGATGACGACCAGCGCCAGCGAGACGGCCGTGCGCAGACCGATGAAGGTCTGCGGCAGACACTCGTAGAACATCACGTCCTTGAAGATGCGGGCGCGCGAGGCGCCCATCACCTTGGCCGCGAGGATGCGCGTCTGCCGCGCGTTCATCACGCCGTAGGCGACGTTGAACAGCACGACGAGCCAGGCGGCGAAGGCCGCCACGGCGATCTTCGAGAAGTCGCCGAGCCCGAAGATGATCATGAACAGGGGGAACATCGCCGTCGCCGGCGTCGAGCGGAAGAAGTCGATCAGGAACTCGATGGAGCGGTAGAGTTTCTCGCTGGCGCCGATGACGATGCCGATGGGTACGCCGAAGGCTGCGGCGATGCCGAAGGCCTGCAGCGTGCGCCACAGGGTCCGTATGAAATCGGGCCCAAGGCCGCCCGAGACGGCCTGAGTCCATATCGATTGCAGTGTGCGTACCGGGGAGGGGAGGAGCCTGCCCGTCACCAGGCCGGTCAGGTTGACGGCATACCAGACGAGGAAGAGCGCGAGCGGACCCACGGCCATCCAGACGTAGCGGGAGATGCGGGCCGATTGCATACAATAGCTCCGATGTGCCTCAATAAATGCACAACAAGTGTGCAGATACCCGCCAGCCAAAGGTTGTTGCGCTGGTTCCACCCGTGGAACCGCAAGACCAGTGCCAAGAGGCACAGGCCTTGCTCAGGCCTCCGCATCAGTGCCGTTCCACCAAAGGTTCGCCCATGCCGACCATCGCTTCCGATCCCTATGCCTGGCCGTTCGACGGTGCCCTCGCGCCCGCCGACACCGCCTTGGTCATCATCGACATGCAGACCGACTTCTGCGGGAAGGGGGGCTATGTCGACGCCATGGGTTACGACATCTCCCTCACGCGGGCGCCGATCGAGCCGATCCGCCGGGTTCTCGCGGCCATGCGCGACAAGGGCTACTGGGTGATCCACACCCGCGAGGGCCACCGGCCGGACCTCGCCGACCTTCCCGCCAACAAGCGGTGGCGGTCGCAGCAGATCGGTGCCGGCATCGGCGATCCCGGCCCCTGCGGCAAGATCCTGGTGCGCGGCGAGCCCGGCTGGGAGATCATCGACGAGCTGAAGCCGCTGCCCGGCGAGACCATCATCGACAAACCGGGCAAGGGCTCGTTCTGCGCCACGGACCTGGAGCTGATCCTGCGCCAGCGCGGCATCCGCAACCTGATCCTCACCGGCATCACCACCGACGTCTGCGTCCACACCACCATGCGGGAGGCCAACGACCGCGGCTTCGAATGCCTGCTTCTGGAGGATTGCTGCGGCGCCACCGACCTCGGCAATCACCTCGCCGCCATCAAGATGGTGAAGATGCAGGGCGGTGTCTTCGGCGCCGTCGCGAGCTCGGCCGCCCTGGTGGACGCCCTGCCCTGAGACGACGCCGGCTCAGCGTCGGCGGATGATGCGCGTGGTGCGGTCGATATGGGCGCGCATGCGGGCCTCGGCCGCACCCGCGTCGCGCGCCGCGATCGCGGCCAGGATCTGGGCGTGGTCGGCATTGCCCTCGGCCATCTGGTCGGCCGAGGACATGCGCACGACATCGCCGTTGAAGTAGAACAGGCCCGTCGCGTCGATGGCGTCGACGAGCTTGGGATTGCGCGCCGCCGCGATGACCGCATCGTGGAAGGCGCGGTTGGTGCGCACCCGCGCCTTTTCGTCTTCCGGGTCGAGGCCGAGACGCTCGCGGTGGATGGTCTCCAGCAGCGCGATGTCCTCGGCGCTCGCACGCTGCGCCGCGAGACCGGCCGCATAGCCCTCCAGCCCCGCACGCACCTCGGCGTTGAGGGCGACGTCCTCCAGCGAAAACTCGCGCACCGCCCAGCCCCGCTTGCGCGGCACGACGAGGCCCGACGCCGCCAGCCTCTGCATGCTCTCCCTCACCGGCGTGCGGCTCACCGCCAGGCGGGCGGCGAGGTCGGCCTCGATCAGCGGCTCGTTCGGGCGCAGCTCGCCGGTGACGATCGCCCGACGCAGCTGGTCGAAGACTTCCAGCGACCGCCGCTGCGGGGCGGAGCCTGCGGGTTGAGATGGTTCCGACGGGGCGAGGCGCACGGCTCCCTCCAGGGCTCGATTGACAGCCAGCTAACACGCATGCGAGTTTGCATGCAAACAAGAATGCAAAATTCGGGAGGGCGGCCGTCGGCCCGCCGACCCATGGAGGATGCCATGCATGTCCTTGATATCGGGCAGTTCGCCGGCCGGGGCGCCGTGCCGCATGGATCTCTCGCCGACCTCATCTCCCGGATCGGCCGGCCGGACTTCGGCAAGAGCCTCCTCGCCCTGTCGCGGCTCGCGGTGGGCGCCGACCATGTCACCGCCTTCGCCGAGGCGCCCGGCGACCGCATCGGCACCGTCGTGGCCGAGAACGGCGGGCCTCGCCCGCTCGCGCGCACCGTGGCCGAACGCTACGTCCGCCACCACTGGCAGAGCGATCCGGTGACGCGCCTGCTGCGCGGGCCGGAGGGCCGACGGATCATCGTCGACATCGACGCGGACGACGTGGAGAAGGGCGACTACCGCCGTGACTGCTACGCCGCCGTCAGCCTCGGCCACCGCCTCTCCGTCGCGGAGAGCCGCGGGGCGCGCACCATGCGGCTGAACTTCTACCGGGCGAGGGGCGAGGACTTCCGGCCCGAGGACGTCGAGCGCCTCGGCGGCATGGCCGAGATGCTGCTGGCCATGCTCTGGCGCCACGAGGAGACGGCGGCCGCCGACGAGAACCCGGAGGCGCTGTTCAACGCCCGGCTCGCGAGCCTCGCGCCGGGCCTCAGCGTGCGCGAACGGCAGGTCTGCGCGCTCATCGCCCTCGGCGTCACCTCGGAAGGGATCGGGCTGCGCCTCGACATCGGCCTCAACACGGTGCTGACCTATCGCAAACGGGCGTATGCCCGACTGGGCATCAGCTCGCAGAACGAGTTGATGCGCCGCCTGATGTCGTGAGCAGGCCCTGGACGGGCTGTCCCCGTCCGCTGTGACAGTGCCGGCCGCCGGGCCGTGCGAGAGTGCTGCGGGCGCCGTCCCGCCCGCCCCAGCCGGAGTGCTTCGTGACCCAGAGCCTGATCGACGAGACCCATGCGCGCGGCCGCCGGAGCTGGGTTGCCGCCGCCAATGCGGACGACACCGATTTCCCCATCCAGAACCTGCCCTTCGGCGTCTTCCGGCCCGTCGGCAGCGACGTCGCCGGCCGTATCGGCGTCGCCATCGGCGACCGCATCCTCGACCTCGCGGGCATCGCGGACCGCCTCGCCGACGCGGTCGAGGACGCCCGCACGCTGCTCGCCTCGCCCTCGCTCGCGCCGCTCATGGCACGCGAGCCCCGGCTCTGGACGGCCCTGCGCCGGGCGCTGGTCCGGATGCTCGAGGCGGGCTCGCCCGACCGGCCGGCGCTCGAACCGCATCTCGTCGCCGCCGAGACGGCGCAGATGCTGCGCCCGGTTCGCCCCGGCGGCTTCGTCGACTTCTTCGCCTCGATCCAGCACGCGACCAATGCCGGCAGCCTGTTTCGGCCGCAGTCGCCCCTGCTGCCCAACTACAAGCACGTTCCCATCGGCTATAACGGCCGCGCCTCCACCATCGGCGTCGATGGTGCGGCCGTCCGCCGCCCGAACGGCCAGAGGCGGCGCGACGGCGAGGAGGCTCCGTCCTTCGGGCCGAGCCTGCGCCTCGATTACGAGATGGAACTCGGGATCTTTCTCGGCGGCGCCAGCGAGATCGGCGAGCCCGTTCCCATCGCCGGCGCCTGGCGGCACATCTTCGGCCTCTGCCTGCTCAACGACTGGTCGGCCCGCGACATCCAGGCCTGGGAGTATCAGCCACTGGGGCCGTTCCTCGGCAAGAGCTTCGCCACGACCATCTCGCCCTGGATCGTAACGGCGGATGCCCTCGCTCCCTTCCGCGTCCCGGCCCTGGCACGGACCGCCGGCGATCCAGCCCCGCTGCCCTATCTGCTCGATCCCGCCGACCAGGACCTGGGCGGCGTCGACATCCGCGCCTCGGCCTGGCTGCGCACGGCATCGATGGCGGCGGCCGGCACGCCGCCCCGGCGCCTCGGCCAAGCCTCCTCCCGTGGGCTCTACTGGACCCCGGCCCAGATGGTCGCCCACCAGACGAGCAACGGCTGCAATCTCGAGCCCGGCGACCTCTACGGCACCGGCACGATTTCCGGCGACGGGCCGGATGCGCTCGGCAGCCTGCTCGAGATCACCCGTGGCGGCAGCATTCCGCTGTCCCTGCCGGACGGCCAGATGCGCACCTTCCTCGAAGACGGCGACGAACTGACACTCACCGCGCGCTGCGAGCGCGAGGGCTTCACCCCGATCGGCTTCGGCCGGTGCCGCGGCACGATCCTCCCCGCGCGCGGGGACCCTCACGCCTCCCCGCCTGTCACCGCCGATGGGGACAGACGGCCGGCCCCCGCCGCCTTAGCCTGACCGCAACCATGGGATGGCCGAATGGTCCATCCCGACCCGCAGGAGCGAACCGATGAGCAATCTCCGCCAGGGCGGGCAGGGCGAATATGCCCTGCAGGGCCGCGTCGCCGTCGTGACGGGCGGCAGCAACGGCATCGGTGCCGCGGCGGTGAAGCGCCTCGCGGCAGCCGGCGCCACCGTCGTCGTCGGCTACAATGCGGGGCGGGACCGGGCCGAAGCCCTTGCCGCCGGCCTTCCCGGCAGCGGCCACCTGGCGCTGCGCCTGCCGATGGAGGACAGCGCCGCCATCGCCGCCGCCGCCGCCATCGTGCGCGAGCGGTTCGGCAAGGTCGACGTCCTCGTCAATTCCGCCGGCGTCACCCGCGCGGTGCCGCACGCCGATCTCGATGCGCTGGACGACGCCACCTTCGACCGCATCCTCATCACCAACGTCCGCGGTCCCTTCGCCACCGTCCGCGCCTTCGCGCCGCTGCTGCGCGCCAGCGGGGATTCCGTCGTGGTGAACGTCTCCTCGCTGTCGGGCATGACCGGCCTCGGCAGTTCCATTGCCTATTGCGCCTCCAAGGGGGCGCTGGACACGATGAGCCTGTCCCTCGCGCGCGTGCTCGCGCCCGAGACGCGCGTCATCACCGTCGCCCCCGCCGCGGTCGCCACGGACTTCGTCCCCGGCCGCGGCCGCGAGGCCGTCGAGAAACAGGCCGCCTCCACCCCCCTGCGCACCGTCGCCGAGCCCGACGACGTCGCCCTGTCCATCCTGGCCGCCGTCACGCATCTGCGCCTGACGACCGGCAGCAGCATCGTCGTCGACGGCGGCCGCCACCTCTAGGCACGCCCCGGCAAGGAGAGTGAAGCCATGAACGCCCATGTCACCGTCGCCTCCAGCGAGGCGGTGCTGTCGCCCTCCGACGGCTCGACCGCCTACATGACGGGCTTCGAGAATTCCTTCGCCACCGAGGCGGTCGCCGGCGCGCTGCCCATCATGCGCAACTCGCCGCAGAAGGCGCCGCAGGGCCTCTACGCCGAACAGCTCTCGGGCTCGGCCTTCACCGCGCCGCGCCACACCAACAAGCGCACCTGGTTCTACCGCATGCGGCCCTCGGTGAAGCACGGCCGCGGCTTCCGCCAGGTCGACCACGGGCTGATCCGCACGGCGCCCTGCCGCGACGAGAGCGATCTGCCGATCGCCCAGATGCGCTGGCACCCGGTGCCCATCCCCTCCGAGCCCTGCACCTTCCTGTCGGGGCTCAGGACCATCTGCACCGGCGGCGACGTCTATATGCAGGCGGGCATGGCCAGCCACGTTTATGTGGCGAACAGGTCCATGGGCGACGACTATTTCTACAATTGCGACGGCGAGATGCTGCTCGTGCCGCAGGACAATTCCATCCGCGTCTTCACCGAATGCGGCATCATCGACGCCACGCCCGGCGAGATCGTCGTCGTGCCGAAAGGCATGAAGTTCAAGGTCGATCTGCCCAACGGCCCGGCCCGCGGCTATGTCTGCGAGAACTACGGCTCCTATCTGACGCTGCCGGAGCGCGGTCCCATCGGTGCCAATTGCCTGGCCAACCCCCGCGACTTCCTCACGCCCGTCGCCGCCTACGAGGACAAGGAGACGCCCTGCCGGCTCTTCGTGAAGGCCCTCGGCAAGCTCTACGTGACGGACCTGCCGCAATCGCCGCTGGACGTCGTCGCCTGGCACGGCAATTTCGCGCCCGTGAAATACGATCTCCGGCGCTTCTCGCCGGTCGGCTCGATCCTCTTCGACCACCCCGATCCGTCGATCTACACGGTGCTAACCTCGGCGTCCGACACGCCAGGCACCGCCAATGTCGACTTCGTCATCTTCCCCGAGCGCTGGATCGTGATGGAGAACTCGTTCCGGCCGCCCTGGTACCACATGAACGTCATGAGCGAGTTCATGGGGCTCATCTACGGCGTCTACGACGCCAAGCCCGGCGGCTTCGTGCCCGGCGGCATGAGCCTGCACAACGCCCTGGTGGCCCACGGGCCGGACGCCGAGGCCTTCGAGAAGGCCTCCAACAAGCCGCTCCACCCCGAGAAGCTCTCGGGCACCATGGCCTTCATGTTCGAGACCCGCTTTCCGCTGAGCCCCACCGCGTATGCCTCCAGCCTCGACCTGATGGACGGGGCCTATCCGGACTGCTGGGACACGATCGACCGCAAGTTCGCCCCCGCCTGAGGGTCGCCCCGGCGTCGCCGCCGGCCGCCCGCAGCCACACCGCTAGCCCGAGGAACCCCCGATGCCCACACGCCGCCTTGCCGTCGCCGGCATGATCTCGTCAGCCTTCGTGCCGCGCTTCGCCCGGGCGCAGGCCTGGCCGAGCCGGCCCGTCATTCTCGTCCACGGTTTCGGTGCCGGCGGCAACGCCGATTCCATCTCGCGGGTCATGGCCAACGCCCTGTCCGAGGAGCTCGGCCAGCAGGTCGTCGTCGAAGCGAAGCCGGGCGCGGGCGGCAATCTCGCCTCCGAACAGGTGGCCCGCTCCCAGCCGGACGGGCATACGATCATCCTGCTCACCGGCGGCCATGCGGTCTCGGCGGCTCTCTACCGGAACCTGCGCTTCAATCCGGTGGATGACTTCGCCTTCGCCTCCCTGGTGGCGACCTTCCCCTTCATCGTCGCCGCGCGCGCCGAGAGCCCGCTGAAGACCATCGGCGACGTCATCGAGGCAGCCCGCAAGGACCCCGGCAAGCTGACCTTCTCCTCGGTCGGCTTCGGCTCCACCCAGCACCTGACGGGCGAGCTCTTCGCCGGCACCGCCGGAATCAAGCTCACCCACGTGCCCTATCGCGGCGGCATGCAGCCGCTGGCGGATCTGATCTCCGGCCGCATCGACCTGGTGGTCGACACGATTACCGTCACGGGTGCCGCCATCCGCTCCGGCACGATCCGCGGCCTCGGCGTGACCAGCCCCGAGCCGTGGCCGGCCCTTGCCGAGGTGCCGCCGGTCGCCGCCACCCTGCCGGGCTTCCAGGTGCCGTCCTGGATCGGTATCGCCGCGCCCGCGGGAACGCCGCCCGCCGTCGTCGAGAGGCTCAACGCCGCCATCGCCAAGGCGCTGCAGGTCGAGAAGGTCAGGGAGCAGCTCGGCTTCCTCGGCGTGAAGCCGCAGGCGACGTCGCCGGACGGTATGCGCGCCTTCGTCGCCGCCGAGATCCAGCGCTGGAAGGGCGTCGTCGAGACGGCCCGGCTGGAGCGGATCTGACGGCACCCCGCCGGCACCGTCAGCCGGGGGTCTCCGACAGGCGGCGGATGGCGTCGCCGAGCGACTTCACGTCGAACGGCTTGCGGATCACCGCCGCAGCCTGCGGGGCGCCGTCGTCCAGCGGCTCGGCATAGCCGGTGCAGTAGATGAAGGGCACGCCGAGCCTCTGCAGCGCCTCGGCCACCGGACGGCTCGTCTCCCGGCCGAGATTGACGTCGAGCACCGCCAAATCCGGCGGCGCCTGCGCGATGATGGCGAGGGCCGCCTCGCAGGATGCCGCGGGCCCCGTCACCTCGCAGCCCAGCTCGATGACCGTCTGCTCGAGTTCCATGGCGATCAGCGCCTCGTCCTCGACGATGAGCACGCGGCGCCCCGACACCGCCGGGGCCTCGACCGCGCCGGCGAGCTCCGGCACCTCGGGCATGGCCGGCTGGGCCATGGCCTCGAGCTCTTCCGCCGGCACGTCGATGCGGCAGGAGAGACCCTCGGGATCCCAGTCGAGCCGCACCTCGCCGCCGAGCTGGCGTTCCACCGAGGTCCGGATCACCGTCGAGCCGAAGCCCTTGCGCCCCGGTGGTTGGACGGGGGGGCCGCCGCGCTCCCGCCAGGTCAGTTCGAGGGTCCGCGAGGACGGCGCCCCCGCATAGCGCCAGGAGACGTCGAGGCTGCCCTGTTCGAGGGACAGCGCACCGTATTTGGTGGCGTTTGTGGCGAGTTCATGCAGGGCGAGAGCGAGGGCCTGGGAGGCCGCCGGGCGCAGCCGGAGGGACGGCCCCTCGATATGGATGCGGTCTGCGCCGGGGCGGGCGAAGGGCGCCAGTTCCTCGCGCACCAGCGTGTCGAGATTGACGCCTTGCCACCGGCTCTCGGCGAGGAGGCTGTGGGCGCGCGCGAGGGCGTGGATGCGCCCGCTCACCGCCGCCTTGAACGCGGCGACGTCGGCACTCTTGGTCAGCTGCACCACCGACTGCACGACGCTCAGCAGGTTCTTGGCGCGGTGATCCACTTCGCGGGCGAGCAGGCGGGCGCGGTCGTCGGCCTGCCGCCGCTCCGTCATGTCGAGGGAGACCCCCACAAGTCCAGCGACCGAGCCGTCGGCCGCCCGCAGCGGCGTCTTGATCGACAGCCACTGCAGCAAGGTCCCGTCTGGCTGGACGACGTCCTCCTCGACCTGCCGGGCGACACCCGTCGTCATGACCTCCCGGTCGTTGGCCATGATGGCGCCGGCCTGATCCGCATCGGCCATGAACGCGAGGGCGG
Source organism: Phreatobacter cathodiphilus (assembly GCF_003008515.1). NCBI lineage: Bacteria > Pseudomonadati > Pseudomonadota > Alphaproteobacteria > Hyphomicrobiales > Phreatobacteraceae > Phreatobacter > Phreatobacter cathodiphilus. Next base: position 653,299 of record NZ_CP027668.1, read on the forward strand.
TCTTGCCGAGGAAGGCCTCCGGCGGCAGGCCTGTGGCTTCGGCGAAGCCGCGGTTGCCGAGCAGGATGCGGCCTTCGAGGTCCTTGGCATAGGCGGCCCCCGGAAACGTGTCGAAGAAGGCTTGGAGGAGCGATGTCGCGCGATCCCGGTCGGCCTCCAGCGCTCGCCGGGCCTCCACGTCCACCGCCACGCCGGGAAAACGCAGGGGACCGCCGTCCGCCGACAGTTCCACCTTGCCGCTCGCCTCCACCCAGCGGTAGACGCCGTCGCTGTTCCGCACGCGGTATTCGCATCGGTAGCTGCCGCCCGTGTCCAGCGCCCCCTGGATCGCGTCGCGCACCGCAGCCTGGTCGTCGGGATGGATGGCGGCAACCGCCTTGGTGAGGGGAAAGCCGGTCCGCGCCTCGTCGATGTCGATGCCGAAGGTCCGCGCAAAACGCTCGTCGGCGGTGACGCGGTCGCCCGGCACGTCCCACACCCAGGTGCCCTGGATGGCGCCGGAATCGAGCGCCAGCTCCAGCCGCTCCTTCGCCTCGCGCTGTTCGTGGATGTCGGTCGAGGTGCCGAACCAGGCGGTCACGGCGCCGGTTTCGTCCCGGAGCGGTTCGGCCTGCGCCACGTACCAGCGATAGGCGCCGTCGTGCCGCCGGTAACGCATTTCGATCCGGTAGGGTTCGGCCCTCTCGCGCGCCTGGGCCCAGGCCCTCGCGGTGCGGTCCGCGTCCTCCGGGTGAAGGGCAGCCGCCCAGCCGTTGGGCAAGGCCTCCGCCGGGCTCTGGCCGGTAAACTCGTACCAGCGCTCGTTGAGGTAGTGGAGGTCGCCGTCGACCGTGGCGAACCAGACGAAGGAGGGGATCACGTTGGTGAGCGTGCGAAGCCGGTCCTCGCTCTGGCGCAGTAGCTCCCCGCTCTGGCGCAGGGCCTCCTCGACGTTGCGCCGCTCGTCGATGTCGATGACCGAGCCGACATAGCCGAGGAACTCTCCCGACGGCGAAAATCGCGGAGCCGCCGCGTCGATGGCCCAGCGATAGGCGCCGTCGACCCGGCGAAGGCGATATTCGAGCCGGAACGGCTTGTGGGCGGCATTGGCCTCGCGGAAGATCTCCTCGGCCATCGCCCTGTCGTCCGGGTGGGTCGCGGAAAGCCAGCCGAAGCCTTCCGCCTCCTCCTGCGTCTGCCCGGTGAAGTCGTACCAGAGCCTGTTGAGATAGGTGCAGTAGCCCGAGGCATCCGTCACCCACATCATCACCGGCGAACTGTCCGCGATGTTCCTGAACCGCGCCTCGCTCTCCCGCAGGTCGTCTTCGGCCCGGGCGCGCTCGACCGCCTCCCAGGTCCGGGCTCCCGTTTCCTCGATGAGCTGGATCTCCTCGCTGGTCCAGGCGTGAGGCTCGCGGAAGTTGACATAGAGCGAGGCGGAGAAGCGGCCGTGGCGGATGAGCGGCACCGAGGCATAGGCGCGGGTGTCGAGGGCCGTCCAGACCGCTGCGTCCTGGCCGGGATCTGCGAGCACGTCGTCGCAGCTCTGGGTGAGGCCGCGGCGCTGGCGGGCGATGTCCTCTGCGCCGAAGCTGTCCAGGGGGAAACGGCCCGAGATCGGCGCGACCCCGTCCGCCCAGCAGACGTCGAGGGATACGGTTGCGTCGTCCAGCAGCACCTCGCCATAGCCCACCCGGTTGGCGCCGAGATGCCGCCCGAGCGCCCCGGCCGCGGCCAGCATGATGGCGCGGCCGTCGCTCTCCTGGCGCAGCGCGGCCTCCAGCTTGAGCTTGAACTCCTGGCGGCGCAGGCCGAGCACGCGGTCGGTGGTCTCGTTGCCCTGGTTGAGGATGCCGACCACCTGCCCGTCCTCGTCGAGGATGGGGGTGAAGCTGTAGTTCCAGTAGGTCTCGTGGACCCGCCCGAGCCGCTGCATCGGCAGCATCTGGTCGAAGACCGAGAAGCCCTCGCCGGTGGAGAGGACCCGCGCAAATTGCGGCCCGACCACCGGCCAGATGTCCGACCAGACCTCGGCACCCGTCCTGCCGAGCGCCCAGGGGTGGCGCTCGCCCGGGATCGGGGCCCAGGCGTCGTTGTAGATCAGGAGCAGATCCCGCCCCCAGTAGACCGCCGTGGGAAAGGCCGAGTTCAGGCAGATCGCCACCGCCGACCTCAGGCTCGCCGGCCAGGCGGCGGGAGCTCCCAGAGGATGGGCGGACCAGTCGAAGCTGCGGATGCGCTCGCCCATCAGGCCGCCGCCGGCCAGGAATTTGGGAGTGTCCAACGCTGCTTGCCCCTCTCACGCAGGGGCCCGAAGGCTGGTCCCCGCGCGGTCTGTGCCGAGGCGGACTGCCCCTCGCCGCGCCCTGAACGCGCGAGCGGCAGAATGGTTCCCGGCGGCGAGCAGATCCGGCCGCGGCGGGCTCACGCCCGCCTGACGTTCCAGAAAACCGGGTTGCCGTTGAGAATGCCGGTCAGGTTGCTGCGGAAGGCGGTCGGGAAGAAGCGCTGCCCGAGCGGGATGTAGGGCACCTCCTGGAAGGCGAGCTCCTGCATCCGCCGCGCCAGCGCCACCTGCGCCTCGGGGGTCGGTGCCCGGAACCAGTCGTCGCGCATCTGTTCCATGGCGGGAATGGTCGGCCAGCCGGGGGCGGCGTTGCGGCCGTGCGAGCGCAGGAAGGCGTGGCCCGCCGGGGTGAACTGGTCAGTGCCGCTCCAGAAGGTGTGGAAGACGTTCCAACCGCCCTGCTCGACCGGCTCCGTCTTGGCGCGGCGCTGCACAACCGTGCCCCAGTCGGAGAGCTGGTAGTCGACGTTGAAGCCGAGCTTCTTCAGGAGGTCGGCGCCGACGTCGGAGAGAGCCTTGGAACTGGCGATCTCCGCCGCCCCGAGCACCACCACCTTCTCGCCCTTGTAGCCGGCGGCGAGGATGGCGGCCTTCGCCTTTTCCAGATCGCGCGGGCCGGTGATGGCGCTCATGCCGGCATCGGTCGCCATCGGCGTGCCCGGGCAGAAGATGCCGACGCCGTCCTTCCAGAGGTCCCGGTCGCTGGTCTGGGCCTCCATGAAGTCCGACTGGCTGACGGCTGACAGCACGGCCCGGCGGATGGCCGGATTGTCGAAGGGCGGCACGAGGTGGTTCAGCCGCATGGTCGAGATCCAGCCCGTGGGGTCGATGACGCGCGTCGACACCCCGCGCATCGCTTTCAGCGCCGGCAGGAGGTCGGCGTCGGGTGAGTACCACCAGTCGATCTCGCCCGCCCGGAGGGCCCCCATCGCCGTGTTGGGGTCCGGCATGATCCGCCACTCGACGCGCTCGAAATGGGCGACCTTGGGTCCCGCCGTCCAGTCCGGCGTCCCGCCGGAGCGCGGCACGTATCCGTCGAATTTCTGGTAGGCGATCAGCGCCCCGGGCACCCGCTCTCCCGCAAGGAAGCGATAGGGTCCGGAGCCCACCATCTCGTTGACCCGTTCCGTCGGCGACGTGGCGGCCAGCCGTTCCGGCATGATGGCGCACATGTTGGGCGAGGCCTTGCCCAGCGCGTCCGGCAGCAGCGGGAAGGCGTGTTTCAGGCGGAAGCGGATGGTCTTGTCGTCGGCGGCGACGAGCTCGTCCGTCGCGGCCATCAGGACCTGGCCGAAGGCGTCGCGGGCGCCCCAGCGCTTGATCGAGGCGACGCAGTCGCGCGCCAGCACCGGCGAACCGTCGTGGAACTTCAGCCCGTCGCGCAGGGTGAGCACCCAGACCTTGCCGTCGTTCTCCGTCAGCGCGCCGGCCAGCATCTGGGGCTGCATGCGGTACTGGCCGTCCATGCCGAACAGCGTGTCGAAGACCATGTAGCCGTGGTCGCGCGTCGGATAGGTCGTGGTCCAGACCGGGTCGAGCACGGCGACATCCGTCTGCGGTACGAATTTCAGCACGTTGGCGCCCTGGGACAGCGACAGGGACGGCGCGGCGACGACGGCTGCGGAGGTTGCGAGAAAACGGCGGCGGGACAGCGAACGGGCCATGGTTCTGCCTCATCTACGGGAAGACCAGCAGGATGTGAGCGGGTCGTCTCCCTGTAAAGGCCGATGTTGCGGCCCTGTCGCCCGAATAGGCGCGGAGGCCTGTGCTGAAACAGGTGATGGAGCAGACGTAAATGACAAAGAGAATAGGTATTTTCGAAAGGGAAGGCGGCGCTCGGCGCGGCTGAAAATTGGGAAACGGGCGGCCGGCCGGTCTGGAATCTTGCGATCCGTGTCGTCAGGTCATCGCGTCAGCCGCCACAACGCGTGCTCCGGCCTTGCGTGCCGAACCACCGCCCGTGTGCCATGACGTCGCGGCTGAACCTTGCTCACGGTCCTGCCCTCCGCGGGAGGGCGAACGTCAACGGCGGCGCGCCAGGGCCACGAGGACATAGGGGAGGCCGATCAGGGCGGCCACCAGCCCGGCGGGCAGTTCGTAGGGGAACAGCACAAGCCGCCCGCCGCAGTCCGCCAGCACCATCAACGTGGCGCCGGTCACCACCGCCGCCGCGATCTGGGACGCCGCACGGGTGAAGCCGGCGAGGCGCGCCATGTGGGGCGCCATCAGGCCGACGAAGCTCAGCGGGCCGACCGCCATCATCGCCGCCGCCGCGAGACCCGCCGCCACCGCGAGAATGGCGAGGCGCGCGCGCCGCACGTCGAGGCCGAGGCCGGCGGCGGCGACCGGTCCGAGACCGAGGAGGTCGAGCCACCGGGCGAGCGCAAGGGCGGCGGGCAATCCCAGTGCCGCCGCGGCCAGGAGGGCGGCGACCGCTCGCCCGTCGGCGTAATAGGTCGCCCCCGAGGTCCAGAGGAGCAGCTTGGAGGCGCGGAAATCGCCGGTCACCAGGAAGGCGACGACCACGGCGTCGAGCAGGGCGCTCAGCGCCAGTCCAGTCAGCACCAGCGGCTCGGGGGCGAATTGCGAGCGCCGGCCGAGCCAGAAGAGCACCATCGCCACGCCGAAGGCCCCGGCGGTGGAGGCCGACAGCAGGAGGAGCGGCCCGGGCACGAGGCTGATGGTCAGCGCCGCGACGAGTCCCGCCGCGACGCCTGAGCCGATGCCGAGCATTTCCGGGCCGGCGAGGGGATTGCCGGTGAGGCGCTGGAGCAGTACGCCGGCCGCCGCCAGCATGGCGCCGGCGGTGAGCGCCGCCACGACCCGCGGCAGGCGCCAGGGCGCCAGCGCCGCGAGGTCGGTGCCCCAGGCGAGGGCGAGGCCGCCGTCCGCCGTGCGGCCGATCAGCGTCGCGGCGAGCGCCGCGGCCATGCAGGAGACCGCCAGCACCGCGATCATCCGCCCGGGCGGGGTGCGGCCCGCAGTCGCGGAGCCGGCGGCCGGGCCGTCCCGGGTCGGGGCCGCCACTCCCAGGCGGATGCGCGGCAGCAGCCACAGCAGGATCGGTGTGCCGAGGAGCGCGGTGGCCGCCCCCGTCGGCAGGTTGCCGCTCGCCTGGACGGCGATGTCCACGATCACCAGGAGAGCGCCACCGATGACGGGCGTCGCCCACAGGCGCTGCGACAGCCGCCGCGCGCCCGCCATGCGCGCGATCTGCGGCGCGGCGAGTTCGAGGAAGCCGATCATGCCGACCGCCGCCGTGACCGTCGCCGTCAGCATGACGCCGAGGCCGAGGACGAGGATGCGGAACCGGCCGACCGGAACGCCGAGGCTGCGGGCATTGTCCTCGCCGAGCGCCAGCAGCGCCAGCGGGCGGACCACCAGCGCGGCGAGTGCCAGCAGCACCGCGATGCGCGGCAGGAGGAACGAGACGACGGACCAGTCCTGCTGCTCCAGCGATCCCGAGCCCCATAGGAACAGCGTCCCGACATATTCGTGGTTGACCAGCTTCAAGGTGGTCGCCACCGCCCAGCAGGCGAGATTCAGCACCAGTCCGGCGAGGATGACCGGCAGCGAGGCGAAGCCGCGCCGCCACGTGACCGCAAAGACCGCCGCCGTCAGCGCCGCGGCACCGGCGAGCGCCACCGCTTCGCGCGAAAAGCCCGCGAGGCCGGGCAGGCCGATGACTGCCAGGGTGACGGCGAGCTGGGCGCCGGCCGAGACACCGAGCGTCGTCGGCGCGGCGAGCGGATTGCCCAGCGCCTCCTGGAACAAGAGGCCCGCCGTCGCCAGAGCGGCACCGCAGAGGAAGGCGACCGCCAGCCGGGGCAGGAGGCTGTAGTGGAGGACCAGCCCCCCGACGTCGCCGTCGCGGCCGAGCCCGGCGGAGAGCCAGCGCGCCGGCGGCACGGCCTCGCCCGCCCGCAGGAGGAAGAGGGCGAGGGCGAGCCCGGCCAGGCCGAGGCACCAGGCCAGCGGTCCCGCCCTTCGGAGCGGGGCTCCGGCGGTCTGCGGGCCGGCAGTCATGGGGCGCTGCCCGCCAGCACGGGCGGCAGCGCCTGCGCGAAGCGCGCGGCTGCCGACAGGTCGCCGAAAGCCCACACCGGCCCGATGCTCCGCACCCGGCCCTCGCGCACGAAGGGCAGGGCCCGCCACAGGCCGGGCCGCGCCAACGTCGCCTCGACCCCCGGCGGGGTGGGGCCGATGACGACGGCCAGAGCGTCGGAATGGCTGGCGAGTTCCGCGAGGCCGAGAACCGCGAAGCCCCAGGGATTGGTCGCGCCCTCATAGGCGGAGCGCAGGCCGAGCCGAGCCAGCACGTCCGCCAGCAGGCTGCCCCGGCCATAGACCCGGACGTGTCGGGCATCCAGGAAGGCGATCGGCAGGAGGGGGCGGTCGATGCCGGCGAGGCGCGCCCGCACCGTATCGGCGGTCCGTTCGAAGGCGGTGATGAAGGCGCGTGCCTCGGTCTCGCGGCCCGTGGCCACGCCGAGGCTTAGGGCCGCCTCCCGTGCCGCGGCGAGGGGCGTCCGTCGCCCGGAATAGATGTCGAGCACCAGGGCGGGGGCGATGGGGGCCATCAGGGCCCGCGCATTCTCCGTCTGCTGCCCCATGACGATGAGGTCGGGCCTGAGGGCCGCCAGCCGCTCGAGATTGGGCGCCGTCCGCAGGCCGATATCCGCGACGGCGGCCGGCAGGGCCGGCTCCGCCACCCAGGTCCGGTAGAGCGGGATCTCCGCGACGCCGACCGGCGTGACGCCGATCGAGACCAGCGTCGCCGCCAGGCCCCAGTCGATGGCGACGACGCGTGCGGCGGCACCGAGGGCCGGCGGTGCCGCGCCCGACCAGGCGACCGCCGCCAGGCCGGCGAGGAGCCGGCGCCTCCGGGGATCCGCCAGGGTCAATGCGGCAGCCCCACGGGCCAGCCGGCGCCGGGGTGCCGTAACACGTGCATCGGAACCCCGTAGATCGCCTCCAGGGTCGCCTCCGTCATGATCGCCTCGGGCGGGCCGGCGGCCGCCACCCGTCCGCCGCGGAGCGCGATGATCTCGTCGGCGAAGCGGGCGGCCATGTTGATGTCGTGGATGATGATGAGGACGCCGCAAGCTCTGATGCGCGACAGCCCGCGGATCAGCCCGAGGATGTCGATCTGCTGGGCGACGTCGAGGGCCGCCGTGGGTTCGTCCAGCAGCATGAACTCGGCGCGTTGGGCCAGCAGCATGGCGAGCCAGGCCCTCTGGCGCTCGCCGCCCGACAGGCTGTCCGCCGGCCGGTCCGCATGGGCGCCGAGCCCGGTCAGCGCGACCGCTTCGTCCACCAGGGCGGCGTCGGTTGCCGAGGGCCTGCCGAGCGGGCCGTGCCAGGGATAGCGGCCGAAGCCCGCCAGTTCGCGCACCGTCAGGCCGGCGCCGGTCGACAGGATCTGGGGGAGATAGGCCACCTTGCGGGCGAAGGCGCGACCGCCCAGCGCGACGAGGGGCTGGCCGTCGAAGGAAATGGCGCCCTCGTCCGGCTCCGCCTGTCGCGCCAGCATCCGCATCAGGCTGGACTTGCCCGAGCCGTTGTGGCCGATCAGCCCGTAGACGCGGCCGCGCGTCAGGCTCAGGGAGATCGGTCCGACGATGCGGCGTCCCTCGGCGGACAGGCAGGCTCCGTCCAGGACGAAGCCGCCTCCTGCGCCCTCGGAGCTGTCGCCGCCCTCGCTCACCAGCGATAGCCGATGCTGACCGTCGCCCGCCGCCGGTCGCCGTAGAAACAGGCCGACGCGGAGGAGCAACTGGCGACATAGGTCTTGTCGAAGAGGTTGGTGACCGTCATGCGCATGGTCCAGTTCCGGTACTCGTATTTCAGCCCCGCATCCACCACCGCATAGGCCGGCACGGGCAGGGTGTTGGCGCCGTCGGCGAAGGATTCCCCCACATAGCGGACGCCGGCGGACAAGCCGAGCCCGGCCAGGGCGCCGTCCTGCACCGTGTAGTGCGCCCAGAGCGAGGCGAACTGGCGCGGAATGCCGGCCGGGGTATGGCCGATGAGCGTGGTGTCGAGGTCGCTCACCACGCGGGGATCGGCATGGGTATAGGCGGCGATCACCTTCCACCCCGAGCCGAGATCGGCATTGGCCTCCAGCTCCACGCCGCGCGACCGGATCGCGCCGATCTGCGAGGTGGCGAAGGCCGGCGTGTAGATGGTGGTGGAGACGTTCTCCCGTCGGATGTCGAACACCGCCGCGCCGAACGTGACGTTCCAGCCGGTGGGCCGGAACTTGACGCCGGCCTCGAGGCCGCGGCCGGTTTCGGGTTGCAGCAACTGGCCGGTCAGGCCGTTCGTGCCGACCTGCGGGTTGAACGAGGTCGCATAGGAGACATAGGGCGCGAGGCCGAAGGCGGTCGTGTACATGAGCGCCGCGCGGCCGGTGAACCGGCCCGTGGTGTCGCTGGTGTCGGCGGCGGGGTTCAGGCGGTTGGTCAGGCTGGTGCTGACGCTGTCGTAGCGACCGCCGAGGACGAGGTTGAAACCGCCGAGGCGGATCTGGTCCTGAACGTAGAAGCCGGCCTGCGACTGCACCACCGTGCCGAGGATGTAGCGCGAGGTGACGGGCGTCACCGGCGTATAGACCGGGTTCAGCAGGTTGAGGTTGGTGCCGAAGGCGAAGCCCTGGTCGTCGTTGATCTGATAGCGCTTGAGGTCGATGCCGGTGAGCAGCGTGTGGCTGAGCGCGCCGGTGCTGAAGCGCCACTCGGCTTGGGTGTCGAGGTTGAACTGATAGGCGGTCGGCGACGTGACGAAATTGTAGCGCAGCAGATCGGCCGCGGCGGCGGTGGTGGCATAGCCGCCGCCGTAGACGGTCTGGTAGTCGACCGACAGATAGGCCATGCGGCCGTTCTGCCGGATCGTCAGCGTGTCGTTCACCCGATGGCTCAGGGCATAGCCGAGCATGGCCTGCTCGCGGCGGAAATGGTCGTAGCCGGGATTGCCGGTGAACAGGCTGGTGGGGATGCGACCCCAGGGCGCCGAGACCACGGTGCCCACATAGGGCAGGAAGTTCTGCCCGCGCGTCAGGTCGCGCGTGTAGGAGGCGAGGATGGTCAGGCTGGTGTCCGGCGAGGGCTGCCAGGTCAAGGCGGGCGCGATGTGGAACCGGTCGTTCTCGGTGTAGTCCGTCTGCGTGCCGCCGAGCCGGCCGATCATGGAGAGCCGGTAGAGCCACTTGCCCGAGGCGTCGACGGGGCCGCCGACGTCCAGCGCGCCATAGGCGTTGCCGAAACTGTCGATGCCGGTCTCGGCACGGCCGCCGAAGGTGGAGGGTGGTCGCCGGCTGATGGCGTTGATGATGCCGCCGGGGTCGCCGCCGCCATAGAGGGTCGAGGCCGGGCCGCGCAGGATCTCGATACGCTCCAGGCTCCAGGGGTCGAGCTTCCAGGTGGCGAAGGAGGTCGAGTAGAGCTGCAGTCCGTCGAGGAAATAGCCCGTCGTCTGCTGCGGGAAGCCGCGGATCAGGAACCAGTCGTTGCGCGCATCGGCGCCGAAGGTCTCGCTGCGCACGCCAGCCGAATAGCGCGTGGCCTCGGTCACGGTCGTCGGCTGCTGAAGGCGCATCTGCTCGGCGCCGACGACGCCGATCGCCTGCGGCGTCTCCAGGATCGGCGTGTTGGTCTTGGTGGCGGTGGCGCTGCGGTTGGCCACGACGCCCCGCACCGGCCCCAGCGGATCCTCGTTGCCCTCGCGCTCGATGACGACCTCGCCCAATGCTGTGGCGCCTTGGGCCGATACTGGTTGCGTCTGTGCTTTGGCCACGGATATGGGCAATGTTGCCGAGAATAAAATAAGAAATGTTCTAGTGAACGTCCCGATGCCCGCCATCGGTGCCTCCAAACTACAATTCGAACCTACATAAGAAGGGTTCTAATCTTGCCGACAATGGCCATTAGGGTGCATAGGCGCTTGCACGACCCGCGTATTGCATGATCATGTCCGGGGTTGAATGTTTTTGTTTCCCTCTGCCGCCCCTGCAGCCGCACGCATGAGGTCCTGGTCCCGACGGAGCCGTCATGGTCTTCAAACCCGATATGAAAGCCGACATCCGCGGCATTTCCGCCATCGGCGACCTGAAATGGCGGTCCTGGGACGGCGTGGTGGCCGATCTCTGGCATGCACGGGCCGAGACCGGGGCCGAGGGCGTCTATCTCTCGCGCCACCACCGTCTGTTCGTCGTGCTCGACAAGACCAGCCGCGAGATCAACGCACGGCTGCGGCCGGAGGGGCCGGACGTCGCCCTCCGGGCGGCTCAGCACGCCAGCTTCATCCCCGCCGGTGTGCCGTTGTGGCTGCAGGTGCCGGCCGCGACCCAGCTCCGCCACCTCGACGTCCATTTCGATCTCGCGGCCCTGGAATCCCGCTTCGAGCGACCCCTGCCGCCGTCGCGCCTCGCGGGGGCCCGGCTGGTCTTCGACGACCGCCGCATGTTGGCCCTCGCCCGGCTCCTCGCCGAGGAATGCGCGGGCCAGGGCGGCCACGGCCTGTTCGGCGACGGCGTGGCGCTCGCCATGCTGGGCGAACTCCTGCGTGAGGACGAGGAGGCGGTGGCGTCGCGCCGCCCCTCGCTGCCCGCCTGGCAGTTGCACAAGGTCACCGCCTTCATCGAGGACCATTGCGTCGAACCCATCCGGCTGCAGCAGCTCGCCGGCATCACCGGCCTGTCGCAGTCCTATTTCAGCCGGGCCTTCAAGGAGGCGACCGGCGTGCCGCCCCATCGCTGGCACATGCAGGCCCGCGTCCGCCGTGCCCAGAAGCTCCTCTGCGACGCCCGCATCCCGCTCAACGAGATCGCCGTGACCACCGGCTTCGCCGACCAGGCCCACTTCACCCGCGTGTTCCGCGACGTGGTCGGCCTGCCGCCGGCGGCCTGGCGCCGCAGCATGGTCCTCTAGGGCCGGACAGGAACATCCCGCGCGAGAGGGGCTGCCGGCCGCTCGCCCGCGCCGGTGAGTCACGCATGGCGGCCGACGCTCCCCCCGCTGGTGCTCGACGTCCCCCGGCGCGATCCTTGCGGACCCCTGCACGGCCCTCAGACCGTGGGCACGGTCCCGCCATCGATGACGAATTCCGAGCCGGTGATGCTGCCGGCCCTGTCGGAGGCGAGGAAGGCGATCAGGCTCGCCACCTCCAGGGGTGTCGATGGTCGGCCGATCGGAATGCCGCCGAGCGAGGCCATGATGCGTCTCCTGCCCTCCTCGATGCCGCCGCCGCTTTCCGCGCCCAGGCGCTCGGCCAATTGCACGGCGGCCTCAGTCTCGATCCAGCCCGGTGAGACCCGCACGACCCGGATGCCGTGGGGTGAGACCTCCTTGGACAGGCTCTTGCTGTAGGTGGACAGAGCCGCCTTCGCCGCGGCATAGGCGGTCGTCGCCTCCGGCAGCGGCAGATCCCTCTGGATGGACGTGACGTGGATGACGGTTCCGCTGCCGCGGGCGACCATGTTCGGCACCAGCGCCCGGTCGAGGCGCACTGCCGGAAAGAGGTTCAGGTCCAGCTCCCGGTGCCATGTCGCGTCGGAGAGGGCGCCGAAGCCGCCGGCGGGCGCCGACGATCCGCCCAGCATGTGGACGATGACGTCGACGCCTCCCAGGCGCTGTCGCACCGCGGCCGCAAGCGCGTCACAGCCCTCCGCCGTCGTGAGGTCGGCGGCGACGAAGAGCGGGCCCGCCTCATGACCGGGAGGAGAGGTGCGGGCGCTCGTCAGGACCTCGGCACCGAGTTCGCGGAACAGGGCGACCGTTGCGGCGCCGGCGCCGCGGGTGCCGGACGTGATCAGCGCCCGCTTGCCCGTCAGGGTGAGGAACGGCGTCATGGCTTGATCTCCAGCGCGGCGATGGCGTCGCCCTCGAGGCGGAAGACATAGTTCAGGTCGACGGGGCTGCCGGGAAAGTCGCCGGCAACGTGGCTCGTCACCACCACCAGGTCGCCGGCGCTCGCGATGGAACGCGGACTGGCGGTGTAGGTGTAGGCCCGCGAAGCCTCGTCCTTCCACTGCCGGATGGCGTCGCGGCCGGCATGGGTCCGACCCTCGTCCGTGACGACGGCCGTTGCCGTGAAGCAATGGGCGACCCGCTCGGCACTGCCGCTCCTGTCGGCGTCGAAATAGGTGGCGATGATCGGTGGAAGTTGGATGGTCATGGGTCTCTTCCCTGTCGAAGGAGGGCCGTGCATCCGGAACGGATCATCCGGCCGGAGCAGCGACCGCTGCGCCTTCACAAGCTAGGGCTGGACCTCTGTTGTGATAACAGGGATAAAGAGGGACGTGTTGATGCGGGAAACGGGACAATGTCGCGCCTCGGCCTGACACAACTGGACGCGGTGCTGGCCATCGCGCGCCGGGGATCGTTTCGCGCCGCTGCGCTCGACCTCGGCCTTTCCACCACGGCTCTCAGCAACCTCATCGCCAGGCTCGAGGCGGAGGTGGGCGTGCGCCTGTTCAACCGGACGACCCGCAGCGTGTCGCTCACCGATGCCGGTCGAACCTTCGTCGAGAAGGTTGGCCCGGCGCTCGACGACATCCACGCCGCGATGGACACGGTCCGCTCGCAGCAGGACGTTCCCTCCGGAACGCTCCGGATCAACGCCTTCGCGACGGCAGCCCGGCAGATCATGGCTCCGCTCATCCTGGAATTCCTGCGTCGCCATCCGCAGGTGCACGTGGACCTGGTCACCGAAGGTCGCATCGTCGACATCGTCGCCGAGGGTTTCGATCTCGGCCTGCGGAGAGCCGATCTCGTGCCGAGCGACATGATCGCGGTTCCGGTCGGGCCGCCGGAGAGACACGCCGTCGTTGCCGCCCCCTCCTACTTCCGGACGAGGGAGCGCCCCAGGGTTCCGCCCGACCTGCTCGCCCACGACTGCATTCGCGTCCGGTTGCCGAACGGCGCCCTCTATCGCTGGCCCTTCGAGAAGGACGGCCAGGCGGTCCACATCGATGCGGAAGGGCCCATCACGCTGGACGAAGCGAGCCTGGCGCGTCTGGCTGTCCTGGAAGGGGTCGGCATCGGCTTCTTCATGGAGGCCGACATCCGGGAGGACCTCGCCGCCGGCCGGCTCGAGCGGGTCCTGGACGACTGGACGCCGCCGACGGCGCCCATCAGCCTCTATTATCCCGGCCGGCGCAACCCGTCGGCCGCTCTCAGGACCTTCCTCGACCTCGCCCGGACCCTCGGCCGCACCGGCGCCCCTTTGCGGCGGCGCGGCGAGGCCGGATAAGAGTGTCCGCGGTCGGACGACCCTTCGTGAGCCTCAGGCTTTGCCCGGCGGGTTGAAGTCGGGAGCCCGCCGCGCGAGGAAGGCCTGCAGTCCCTCCGCCGCCTCGGCGCCGAAGCGCGCGAGGTTGATGGCGCGGGCCTCCTCATCCATCTGCCCGGCGAGGTCCGTCCGCCCGGCCATGTTCACCAGGCGCTTGATGGTCGCGATGGCCCGGGGTGGACCCGCGGCGAGACGCGTCGCCAGATCCATGGCACGCGCGAGCGCCTCGCCGTCGGGAACGCAGGCATTGACGATCCCGGCGGCCGCCAGCCGTGGGGCGGCGACGGGCTGGCCGGTCAGACACATGTCCATGACGAGCTGGCGGGGCAGGGCGGTGCCGAGGAAATGGGTGATGCCGCCGTCGGGGCTCAGCCCCACCCGCACATAGGCGGCCGCGAAGCTCGCTCCCTCTCCGGCGACGATCAGATCGCAGGCCAGCACCAGCGAAAACCCCGCCCCGGCCGCCCCGCCCTCCACCGCGGCGATGACGGGCTTGGGACATTCCACGATGGTGCGGATCATCGCGTTCAGCCGGTCCGTCTTGACCGTCGCCTCTGCGAGCGTCCCGCGGGCGCTCGCCTCGAGCGCGCGGACATTGCCGCCCGAGGTGAAGAACCCGCCTGCCCCGGTGACGACGATCGCGCCGATACTGGTGTCGGTGCCCGCCGTGACGACGGCGGCCTGCACGGCCTCGTAGACTTCCGGGCCGATGGCGTTGCGCGTCTTCGGACCGTCCAGCACCAGCCTCAGCACGCGCCCGTCCTGCTCGCGGCGGACCTCCGTCCGCCCGACGTCCTGTTCGACCATCACCGTCTCCCTCTGTGGCTTACAAATATGTGTAACATTCAGAAGAATCGTTTCATATAATAAAACAAACGAGATCGCACAGGAGGCTTGCCATGACAGCGGAGACGGCGCAGGGGCCATTGAAGGGCCTGCGCGTCCTCGACATCGCGACCATCATCGCGGGGCCGATGGCAGGGACTCTGATGGCGGATTTCGGCGCCGAGGTCGTGAAGCTGGAACTGCCGGGGCTCGGCGACGGCCTGCGCGGCTTTCCCCCCTTCAAGGAGGGCAAGTCGCTGTGGTGGAAAGTCACCAACCGCGGCAAGCTCTTCGGCACGCTCGATCTGCGCCTGCCGGCGGGCAAGGCCCTGTTCCTGCGGATGGTGAGCCAGAGCGACGTCGTCATCGAGAACTTCCGGCCCGGCACGCTGGAGCGTTGGGGCCTCGACGTCGAGACGCTGTGGAAGGCCAATCCGCGGCTGGTCGTGCTGCGGCTGAGCGGCTTCGGCCAGGACGGGCCGAACGCCCGGTTGCCGGGCTTTGCCCGCATCTTCGAGGCGGTCGGTGGCCTCACGGGCATTTCCGGCAGCGAGGACCTGCCGCCCATGCACACCGGCTATCCGATTGGCGACCCGATCGGCGGGCTCTTCGGCGCCTTCGCCATCATGGCCGCGCTCTGGCGGGTCGCGCAGGGCGAGCGCGAGAAGGGCGAGGAGATCGACCTGTCGCTGACGGAGGCGATCCTGCGCATCATCGAGGTGCTGGCGATCGAATATGACCAGCTCGGCGAGGTGCGCGAGCGCAGCGGCAACCGCAACCAGTATTCCGCCCCGTCCGACGTCTACCTCACCGCCGACAAGCGCTATGTGTCGCTGGCGGGCAGCACCAACCGCACCTTCGCCAACAATTGCCGCGCCATCGGCCGGCCGGAGCTGCCGGACGACCCGCGCTTCGCCACCAATGCGGGCCGCGTCGCCCATGCGGGCGAACTCGACCGCATCTTCGGCGGCTGGATCGGCGCCCGCACGCAGGAGGAGGTGGTGGGCGCCTTCCGCGACGCCAGCGGCACGCTGGCGCCGATCTATTCCATCGACCAGATCTTCCAGGACCCGCAGTTCCGGGCGCGCGAGGCGATCGTGCCCGTGGCGGATGAGGATTTCGGCGCGGTCCGCATGCCGGGGCTCGTGCCGCGCTTCAAGCGCAATCCCGGCCGGATCCGCTGGGCCGCCAAGGGCGTGGCTGCCGACAACGACTACATCTATAAGACCATCGTCGGCCTGACCGACGACGAGATTGCGACCTATCGGGCGGACAAGGTCATATGACGAAGCCAAGGGAGGGCGACGGGGAGGGCGCGGCCCGCCTTCAACCGGACGCCTCGCTGTCCTCCACCCTGATCCGCGGGCTCGAGGTTCTCCAGTGCTTCTCCACCGAGGACCGCTCGCTGTCCAATGCCGAGATCGCGCGGCGCGTCGGGCTGAACCGGCCGACGGTGTCGCGGCTGTGCAAGACCCTTGTGCATGTCGGCTATCTGCGCCGCGATGCGCGCGGCGGCTTCCGCCTGGCGCCCCGGCTCGTCGCCCTGAGCTATCCGGTGCTCTCGGCCATGCCCTGGCGGCACGAGGTGTTGATCCCGATGCGGGATCTCGCCGCGATGTTCTCCGGCAACAGCTCGCTGGGGGTGATGTCCGGTGACTGCTTCGTCCATATCCAGACGGCGGGCAATCCGCCGGGCTGGCCGCACGTTCCCGACATCGGCCAGACCGGGCCGCTGCACCGCTCGGCGCTAGGCTGGGCGCTGCTCTCCATCCTTCAGGGGCGCGAGTACGAGGACAAGCTCGTCGAGCTGCGCGACCTCCATCCCGAGGAGTTCGCCGGCTCGGCGGAGAAGACCACCGCCGCCGTGGCGCGCTGCCGCACGGAGGGTTTCTGCGTTTCATACGGCGACTGGCGGCCGAATCTCACCGCCGCCGCGGCGCCCCTCGGCCGCACCGAGGACGGGCTCTGCGTCGCCATCGCCTGCGCCGTGCCGAGCTACCGGGCGGTGGCGGAGGCCTTCGAGACCGAACTCGGGCCGCGGCTCGCCAGCGCGGCGCAGGCGATCCGTCAGGACGGCGTCTTCGTCCTGCGCTGAGGAGGCCGGGCTCATTAGGTGACGGTGATGCCGGTATCCTTGATGATGCCGCTCCACCGCGTGGTCTCCTCCTCGATGAACCGGCCGAAGGCGGCGGCGGAGGCGCTCCGCGCCTCCAGGCCGAGGGCGGCGAAGCGCTGCTTGACGTCGCCCTCGCCCACGGCGCGCATGGTCTCGGCCTCCAGTCGCGCGCGGATCGGTTCGGGCGTGCCCGCCGGCGCCATGAAGCCGTACCAGCCGGCGGCGACGACGCGCGACAGGCCCTGTTCGCGCAGGGTGGGGGCGGCCGGGAACAGCGGACTGCGCTCGGCCGAGGCGACGCCGAGGACGCGCAGCTTGCCGGCCTCGATGAGCTGGAGGGCGGAGGTGATGGCGGTGATGGTGGCGTCGATGCGGCCGGCGAGCAGTTCGGAATAGGCCGGCGCATCGCCGCGGAACTGCACGGCGAGGCCCTTGATGCCGGCATCCTTGAACAGCAGTTCGCCCGCGAGGTGCGGCTGCGATCCGGGACCCGGCGAGCCGAAGGTGACGCCTTCCGGTTTGGATTTGGCCAGGGCGACGAAATCGGCGACGGTCTTGGCGGGGCTGTCGGCGTTGACGATCAGGAAAAGCGGAGCCAGCACCGTCATGGCGATGGGCAGAAGATCCTTGCGCGGATCGTAGCGCAGCGGGCTGTAGAGCGCCTCGGCCAGCGCATAGGGCGCCGCCGCATAGAGGAAGGTGTGGCCGTCGGGCTCGGCGCGGGCCACCATCTCGTTGGCGAGGCGGGTGCCGGCGCCGGGCTTGTTCTCGACGATGCACTGCTGGCCGAGCACCCCTGACAGGCGCTCGGCGAGGACGCGCAGCGAGATGTCGCTGGCGCCGCCGGCGGCGTAGGGCGAGACGAGGCGGATGGGCCGCGAGGGCCAAGAGCCCTGGGCGCGGGCGGTGCCGAGGGCTGGCGCCGACAGGGCGGCCGCCGCGAGCAGGGTCCGGCGTGAAACCGACATGGGCAGCACTCCTCATAGAGAATGGCGTTTCCTGATGCGGAGCGTTCGGATCGGCGGCGCCGCGCATCACGCGGCCCTTCCGGCTCCGGCGCGGCCCCGCGCCGACGGGGTTCGGTCCCCGTTCATGTCGTGACGATAGGAGTGGCGGCATTATCGTACAAAATGTATTTTCCGACAGATTGATCGGATTTTCCGAAGCCTGTCGGAGGTCGCCCATGACGAGCAACGTCACGCTCCGCCAGTTGCGTGCCTTCATCGCCGTGCTGGAGACCGGCTCCTTCTCGGAGGCGGCGCAGGCCATGCACCTCTCCCAGGCGGCGCTCAGCGGCCTGATCCGCGAGCTGGAGACGCGGCTGGGGCTGCGGCTCCTCGACCGCACGACCCGCAGTGTCAGCCCCACCGCCGTCGGCGCCCAGTTCGAGCCGATGGCGCGCCGTGTCCTCGCGAGCCTCGAGGAGGCGTTGGACAGCCTCGCGCAGCTCAAGGAGCTCCGCCGCGGCGTCGTGCGCATCGCTGCCCCCGAGCCGCTCTCCTGCACGCTGCTGCCCGAACTGATCGCTGCCTATGGCGCGGCCCATCCCGGCGTGGAGGTGCGCTTCAGCGACGTGCCCATCGCGCAGGTTCAGGACGGCCTGCAGAACGGCAGCGTCGACATCGGCTTCGGCCCGGCCGGCGTGCTGGTGGACGAGCGGATCGCCGAGACGGAACTGACGGCGGATCCCGTCTGGGTCGCCCTGCGCGACGACGATCCGCTGGCCCGCCGGACCACCGTCGCCTGGAAGGATCTCACCGAGCGGCCGCTCATCAATTTCATGCCGAACCTCGCGGTCAGCGTGCTCGCCAAGGTGACGGCGCGCCACCAGCCGCGGAACATCCTGGCGGTCAACCGCGTCAACACGGCCCTGTCCATGCTGCGGGTCCGCGGCGGCGCGGTGGTCTGCCCGTCCATGACGGCGCCGCTGGTCCGCGGCTTCGGTCTCGCCTTTCGCCCCCTGACGGGGCCGCAGGTGCATTGGCAGACGGCCGTCTATTTCCCCCGCTCCGTGTCGTTGTCGCCGGCGGCGGAGAGCTTCTTCCGCTTCATCACCGGCACGGCGGCAACCTCGGGTCAGTCCTGTCCGGGCGCCTGAGGCGGCGATCGGAAGTCCGAAACGGTCGTGCGGCGCTGCATGAGAGTGCAGCGCGCGAACAGATCGGCGAGCCAGTCGACGAAGACACGCACCTTGTTGCTGAGATGGCGATTGGGCGGATAGACGATATGCAGCGGCACCGCCTCGGACGACAGGTGGGTGAGGATCGGCACGAGCCGACCGCTCGCGACGTCGTCCTGGACCGCAAAGGTCGGGACCTGCCCGATCCCGAGCCCGGCGCGCACGGCGGCGACGTAGCCGGTGCCGTCGTTCAGCGTGATGACGGACGGCGCGCGGATCTCCAGGGTTTCCCGGCCGTCGTCGAATTCCATCGGCCATGCGCGCCCCGAGGCGTTCATCCGATAGCCGACCACGACATGATCGCGCTCGAGGTCCGTCGGATGCTGCGGCACGCCATATCGTGCGAGATAGGACGGGGCGGCACATGTGATCACGTGGAGCTCGCCGATACGCCGGGCGACCAGGCTCTGGTCGGCGATGGTGCCCGCGCGCACCACGCAGTCGACGTTCTCGGCCAGGAGGTCGACCGGCCGGTCGCCGAGGCCGAGGTCGATCTGGATGTCCGGGTAGCGCTCGCAGAAGCCGGGCAGTTCCGGGATGATCACCAGATTGGCCAGCAGGGCGCTGACGTCCACGCGCAGGCGGCCACGCGGGCTGCCCTGCGACACCGCTACGCTGCCGTCGAGTTCGTCGATGTCTCCGAGAATGCGCAGTGCCCGCTCGTAGTATGCGGCGCCGTCCGTGGTCACCGTCACGCGGCGGGTCGTCCGGTTCAGGAGCCTGACGCGCAGATGCGCCTCCAACTGCTGCACAAGCTTGGTGACCGTGGGCTTGGGCATATCGAGCATGTCCGCGGCGCGGGTGAAGCTGCCGCATTCCACCACCCGGGCGAAGGCGCGCATGGCGCTGAGCTGGTCCATCAGCCGGATACCTCGATATTGTTTCTATATGTGAATAATGTAGGAGCAATATGCATCTTTATTCAATGTGGGACGGATACTAGTTTTCCGCATCATCCCCTGATGGCTGAGCCATGTCCGCCCCCCTCGTTCCCGCCGTACAAGAGGTCCAGTTCGGCCCGCTCGCCGCGCGCATCTACGGCTGCGGAGGCGCCGCGCCGGCCGCGCTCGTCCTGCATCTCCATGGCGGAACGTTCAACACGGGTTCGGTCGAGAACGGCCGCTGCGTCGCCGAGGCCCTTCGGGACGCGGGCGCGGCGGTGGCCTCGGTCGCCTACCCCCTGGCGCCCGGTCATCGCTTTCCCGAAACGCTGGAAGACATCTACGGCGCCCTCCAGGCCCTTCATGCCAAGCGGCGGGCCTGGAGCGGACGCACGACGCCCCTTCATGTGGCGGGCGAAGAGGCTGGCGGCAATCTGGCCGCGGCTCTCGCCATGATGGCCCGCGACCGCGGCGGGCCCCGGCTCGCCGGCCAGATCCTGTTCTCGCCGATGCTCGATGCCTGCCTCGCCACCCATTCGCTGCGCATCGCCGACGCCGGTCCGGTCGGTTGCCGCTGGGCCGACGGCTGGCACGACTATCTCGGCTCGCCCGACAGGGCCGCCCATCCCTACGCCGCGCCGCTCGGCGCCGTTCGCCTATCCGGCCTTCCGCCGGCGCTGATCGTCACCGCCGAGGACGACCCGTTGCGCGACGAATGCGCCTCCTATGCCGACAAGCTCCGCAAGGCGGGGGTCCGGGCGGAGCTGCATGTCGAACCCGGCCCGACCGACTGGCCGGGCGCCTATTCCGCCGCCGAGAGAGAGCCTTGCTGCCTTGAATCGGTTCACGACCCGCTAGTGACCTTCTTCAGATCGACTGCGCCGCCCTAACGGCGGCGCGACCCCGATTTTCTTTTGCAAACAGGAATGAACCCATGTCTCAGGGAACGATTCGTCGTGCCTTGTTCGGTGGCGGCTTTGCCGCGACCCTCGCCATCGCGGGGGGCACCGTCTTCTGGCCCGGTCTCGGCGACAAGGCACAGAGCACCACCGGCCCCGCCGCCATGCCGCCGCCCGCGGTTTCGGTCGCGACCGTCGAGCAGCATCAGATCATCAACTGGGCGGAGTTCTCCGGCCGGCTGGAGGCTGTGGAGCGGGTCGAGGTGCGCGCCCGCGTCGCCGGCGTGATCGAGGCCATCCACTTCCGGGAAGGCAACGTGGTGGCGCAGGGCGACCTTCTCGTCAGCCTCGACGCCGAGCCCTACAAGGCCGAGTTCGAGCGCGCCTACGCACAGGTGCAGGCAGCCGAGGCGCGCCTTGCCCTCGCCACCACCGAGCACGAGCGTGGCCAGCGGCTCATCGCCACCCAGTCGATGTCGCAGCGCGACCTCGACACCCGGCTGAACGGCATGAAGGAGGCGCAGGCCAACCTGCGTGCGGCGCAGGCCGCCCTCCAGACCGCCAGGCTCAACCTCGACTACACGCAGATCCGCGCCCCGATCGGCGGCCGCATCGGCCGCATGGAGGTCACCCCCGGCAACCTCGTCGGCCAGGGTGCGGGAGCGGCGCTGCTCACGACGATCGTCTCGGTGAGCCCGATCTATGCCGGCTTCGACGCCGACGAAGGCTCGATGTTGCGCGCTCTCGCAACGCTTCCGGAAGCCAATGCCGACGACCGCGCGCTCGACCGGATTCCCGTCCTCATGGCCACGGCCAGCGGAGGCGACTACGGCCGGCAGGGCCGCCTGCGCTTCGTCGACAACCGCATCGACGGGGCGAGCGGAACGGTGCGCGTGCGCGCCATCTTCGAGAACGCCGACGGCGCGCTGATGCCGGGCCAGTTCGTGCGCCTGCGCATGGGCCAGGCGCGCGCCGCCCCGGCGCTGGCGATCTCCGAACGGGCGGTCGGCACGGACCAGAACAAGAAGTTCGTTCTGGTCGTCGACGCCGAGAACAAGGCCGTCTATCGCGAGGTCACGCTCGGCGCCGTCCATGAGGGCTTGCGCATCGTCACCGGCGGCCTCGCTCCCGGCGAGCGCATCATCGTCAACGGTCTGCAGCGCGTCCGGCCCGGCGGGACGGTCGCGCCGGAACAGGTGCCGATGGCCGGGCATCTCACCCCCCGTCCCGTTGCCGCCAACACCTCCGCCGGCAGCGCCCAGCGCTGATCGGCAACCCTCGAAATCACGCCCGGAAGGGGCGAGCCATGAACCTCTCGAAGTTCTTCATCGACCGCCCGATCTTCGCGGCGGTGCTCTCCGTCCTCATCTTCGTCGCGGGCCTCCTGTCGCTGCGCTCGTTGCCGATCTCGGAATATCCCGACGTCGTGCCGCCGACCATCGTCGTGCGGGCCCAGTATCCGGGCGCCAATCCGCGCGTCATCGCCGAGACCGTCGCAACGCCGATCGAGGAGGCGGTCAACGGCGTCGAGGGCATGCTCTACATGTCCAGCCAGGCGACGACCGACGGCGTCATGACCCTGAACGTGACGTTCAAGCTCGGCACCGATCCCGACAAGGCCCAGCAGCTCGTCCAGAACCGCGTCAGCCAAGCCGAGCCGCGCCTGCCGGAGGAAGTCCGCCGCCTCGGCGTGACCACGGTGAAGAGTTCGCCGGACCTGACCATCGTGGTCCACCTGCTGTCGCCCAACAGCCGCTACGATCTGACCTACCTGCGCAACTACGCCCTGCTCAACGTCCGCGACCGCTTGGCCCGCGTGCAGGGCGTCGGGCAGGTCCAGATTTTCGGCGGAGGAGACTATTCTCTGCGCGTCTGGCTCGACCCGCAGAAGGTCGCAGAGCATGGCCTCTCCCCGAGCGACGTGGTGCGCGAAATCCGCGGCCAGAACGTGCAGGCCGCAGCCGGCGTCATCGGCGCCTCGCCGAGCCCGGCCGGCCTCGACCTCCAGCTTTCGGTCAATGCACAGGGCCGCCTCCAGACAGAGGAGGAGTTCGGCGACATCATCGTGCGCACCGGCCCGAACGGCGCGGTGGTGCGGCTCCGCGACATCGCCCGGATCGAACTCGGCTCGGCCGAATATTCGCTGCGCTCGCTGCTCGACAACAAGCCGGCGGTCGGCATGGGCGTGTTCCAGGCCCCCGGCTCCAACGCCATCGCCGTCTCGGACAGCGTGCGCGCGGTGATGGAGGACATCCGTCAGATCATGCCGGAGGGGGTGGAGTACAGGATCGCCTACGACACCACGCAGTTCGTGCGTGCCTCCATCCGCTCCGTCGTCGAGACGCTTTTGGAAGCCGTGCTGCTGGTCGTGCTGGTGGTGATCGTGTTCCTGCAGACGTGGCGGGCCTCGATCATCCCGCTGGTCGCCGTGCCGGTCTCGATCATCGGCACCTTCGCGGTGATGTATGTCTTCGGCTTCTCGATCAATGCGTTGAGCCTGTTCGGTCTCGTGCTCGCCATCGGCATCGTCGTCGACGACGCGATCGTCGTGGTCGAGAACGTCGAGCGCAACATCGAGGAGGGCCTTTCCCCCCGCGAGGCCACCTACAAGGCCATGCGCGAGGTGTCCGGCCCCATCATCGCCATCGCCCTCGTGCTGGTGGCGGTGTTCGTGCCGCTCGCCTTCATCTCCGGCCTGACCGGCCAGTTCTACCGGCAGTTCGCGCTCACCATCGCGATCTCGACCGTGATCTCGGCGATCAACTCGCTGACCCTGTCGCCGGCGCTCGCCGCCCTGCTCCTGCGGGGCCACGACGCGCCGAAGGACCGGCTGACGCGGATCATGGACACGCTGTTCGGCCGGTTCTTCCGCGGCTTCAACCGCCTGTTTCGCGCCGGCTCGAACGCCTATGGCGGCGGGGTGACGCGCATCCTGTCGCGCAAGGCCGTCATGATGGCGGTCTATCTGGTGCTGGTCGGTCTCACCGTCGTCCTGTTCCGCACCGTGCCCGGCGGTTTCGTGCCGAGCCAGGACAAGCAGTACCTCGTCGGCTTCGCCCAGCTCCCCGATGCGGCGACCCTCGACCGCACGGAAGAGGTCATGCGCCGGATGAGCGAGATCGCCATGAAGCAGCCCGGCGTCGAGGCGGCGCTGGCGTTTCCCGGCCTGTCGATCAACGGCTTCACCAACTCGTCCAATGCCGGCATCGTCTTCGTGACGCTGAAGCCCTTTGCGGAGCGGCGCGCGCCGAACCTCTCGGGCTTCGCCATCGCCGGCCAGCTCAACCAGCACTATGCCGGCATCAAGGAGGCCTTCATCGCCATGTTCCCGCCGCCGCCCGTGCAGGGCATCGGCCAGGTCGGCGGCTTCAAGCTGCAGATCGAGGACCGCGCCGGCCTCGGCTACGCGGCGCTGGACCAGGCGACGAAGGCCTTTCTCGGCCGGGCCATGCAGGCCCCGGAGCTCGCCGGCATCTTCTCCTCCTTCCAGGTCAACGTGCCGCAGCTTCAGGCCGACATCGACCGCACCAAGGCGCGCCAGCTCGGCGTCGCGGTCACCGACGTGTTCGAGACGCTGCAGACCTATCTCGGCTCGACCTATGTCAACGACTTCAACCGCTTCGGCCGCACCTACACCGTGCGGGTGCAGGCCGACGCCCAGTATCGCGCCTACCCCGAGCACATCGGCCGGCTGCGGGTGCGCTCCTCCTCCGGCGAGATGGTGCCGCTCGGCGCGCTGATGACGGTGAAGGCCGAGGCGGGTGCCGAACGCGCCATGCGCTACAACGGCTTCCTCACCGCCGACATCAACGCCGGGCCGGCGCCGGGCTTCTCCTCGGGGCAGGCACAGGCCGTGGCCGAGCGCATCGCCAACGAGACGCTGCCGCGCGGCTTCGCCTTCGAGTGGACGGACCTAGCCTATCAGGAGATCCTCGCGGGCAACTCCTCGCTCCTCGTCTTCCCTCTCGCCATCCTGCTCGTCTTCCTCGTGCTGGCTGCGACCTACGAGAGCCTGACCCTGCCCATCGCCATCCTGCTCATCATCCCGATGGGTCTCCTGGCGGCGCTGACGGGCGTCTGGCTGACAGCCGGCGACAACAACGTGTTCACGCAGATCGGCCTCGTCGTCCTGGTGGGATTGTCCGCCAAGAATGCGATCCTGATCGTCGAGTTTGCACGCGAGCTGGAGCTGGACGGCCGGACCCCGGTTCAGGCCGCGATCGAGGCCAGCCGCCTGCGCCTGCGCCCGATCCTGATGACCTCGCTCGCCTTCATCATGGGCGTGGTGCCGCTGGTCCTTTCGGTCGGCGCCGGCGCCGAGATGCGGCAGGCCATGGGCATCGCCGTCTTCGCGGGGATGATCGGCGTCACCGCCTTCGGCATCTTCCTGACGCCGGTCTTCTACGTTCTGATGCGGGCGCTCGCGGGCAATCGCCCGCTCGCCCAGCACGAAGGGGCCGGTCCGCTGGCACAGCCCGCCGAATGACCGGCATCGTCGACGACCGACGACGGGCGCGTGTCCGGACCATGCGAAGCGCGAGGAGCAGACGTTTGCTTCCCGCGTCCTTTGCAGACATGGGCCGCTGTGGCGTCCGGAACGGACGGTGGCGCCGCGCCCGTCGCCGGGGCCTCGGCCAGCGCGATGCGACGCGCCTCGATCGTGCGGCCGCGCAGACGGCCTTCCGCCTCCACACCGCGCCCTCGCTCCAAAGCGGGTTCTTCCTGGGCGACTACACGGCACTTTCGCAGAGGATGTTGCAGTCGGTCTTCCATGCGGAGCCGGCGAGCCGCTACCGGCTTCGCCTGTAGCGTGGATCGAACCTGCTGGCTCATCACCGCCCTTCGACCGGAGTCGCCCCCAATGGCATGGAAAACCCGAGCCTGGACGCTCATCGATCGCCCCGACGGCTTGCCGAAGCGAGAGCATTTCGCGCTGCACGACTTCGACGATCCCCCTCTCTGCGAGGCGGAGGTTCGGGTGCGCAACCTCTGGCTCACCGTCGGACCCGCCATGCGGGTGCGGATGTCCGCGCAGACACGCGGCTATCTGCCGCCGTTTGCTCTGGGAAGGCCGATGGAGGGATGGGCCATCGGGGAGGTCGTCGCCTCGAAGACGCAAGCCTTGGCCGAAGGTGATCTGGTCATGCATCAGCACGGCCTGCGGGACTACAGCCAAGGCCCCGCGGCTGGTTTCGAGAAGCTGCCGAAGCCGGGGCCGCCCCCGCACCACTATCTGAACGCACTGGGGTCGACGGGCTACACCGCTTATGTCGGGCTTCTGCACATCGGCGAGCCGCGGCCGGGCGAAACCATGTTCGTGTCGGGCGCCGCCGGCGCCGTCGGCAGCACGGCGGTCCAGATCGGCAAAGCGCTCGGCCTCACGGTCGTCGGGTCGGCCGGAGGAGAGACCAAGAGGCGTCTGCTTCTCGATCTCGGGGCGGATGCGGCGATCGATTACAGGTCACCGGGGCCGCTCACCGAGAAGCTTGCGGCTGCTGCACCGCAGGGGATCGACATCTACATCGACAATGTCGGCGGTGAGCATCTCGACGCGGCGCTGGCTGCGGCAAGGCCCCATGCGCGCTTCGCGATGAGCGGCATGATCAGCAGCTACAATCGCGACCAGGCGCGCGACGTGATGCATCATCTCAACCGCATCGTCACCCAGCGCATTCGCCTCCAGGGCTACCTGCCGTTCGCCGATCATGTCGAGGGCCTGGGTCCGTTTCGAGAGCAGATGTGGTCGTGGATCGAAGCAGGCCGGGTCCGGCCGCTCCAGACGATATGGGATGGCCTGGAACACGTGCCGACCGTCATTGAAGAGCTCTTCGCCGGGGGCTTCACCGGCAAGCCACTGATCCGCATCTGATGTCCCGCGCGGGCATCACTTCAGCCGGTAGCCGACCCCCGGTTCCGTCAGGATGAAGCGCGGGTCGGCGGCGTCGTCCCCGAGCTTGTCCCGGATATGGCCGACGGCGATGCGCAGATAGTGCGTGTCCTCCACATGCGCCGGCCCCCAGACGGTAGTGAGCAGCTGTCGGTGCGTGACGAGCCTGCCGCGGTGGCGGGCCAGCAGCGCCAGGACGTCGTATTCCTTGCGCGTCAGCTTGACGTCGATGCCGTCGAGCGTGACCACACGGCGTGCGAGGTCCACCACCAGCGGGCCGATCTGCACGGCGGGCTTGTCGGCCTCCGCGGGCCGTCGGCTGCGGATCAGCGCCCTGAGGCGGGCCATCAGCTCGCCGGTGGCGAAGGGCTTCGTCACGTAGTCGTCGGCACCGGCATCGAGGGCGGCGATCTTCTCCTCCTCGGCATCGCGGACCGACAAGACGAGGATCGGCACCTGTGACCATTCGCGGATGGCGGCGACGACGGTCTTGCCGTCGAGATCGGGAAGGCCGAGGTCGAGGACGACGACGTCGGGCGCCGAGGTCGCCGCCCGCTCGATGCCCTCGCGGCCCCGGGACGCCTCCTCCACGCTGAAACCGGCACTGGCGAGGCCGATGGCGAGGAAGCGGCGGATGGGCGCCTCGTCCTCGATCACCAGCACGCGCGCGGGGGAAGGGGTGTCGGTCATCGGTCGTCGTCCCGCATCTCGGGGTCGGGGGCTGCCGGCAGGGTCATGGTGACGGTCGCCCCGCGGCCCAAGGGGCCGCCTTCGATGCCGACGGCTCCACCATGGGCTTCGACGAACCCGCGGACGATCGCAAGCCCCAGTCCGGTTCCGGCGGGCGCGCCGTCGCCCTGCGCCGCCCGGTAGAAGAGATCGAAGACCTTCTCGCGCTCGGCAGGAGGGATACCGGGCCCCTCGTCGGTGACGGTCAGGCGCACCATGCCGCCGTCCGCCCTGGCGGCGATGGTGATCGGACTGCCGGGCGGGGCATATTTCGACGCATTCTCCACCACGTTGGCGAGGGCCTGGCCGACGAGGACCGGATCGACGAGGACCCTCGGCAGGTCCTTCGGCATGTCGATCACGACTGGGTTCGCCTCGATCACCCGGGCGAGGTCGGCCCTGACGCGGCCGACGATCTCACGGAGGTCGAGGCTCGCCCGCTTCGGCTCCAGCACGCCATGGCCGAGGCGCGTCATGTCGAGGAGGTTCTGCACGTAGCGGTCGAGCCGCCGGGCCTCGGCGAGCGCCGTCGCGGTCAGCTCGGTCCGGTCGTCCGGGCTGAGCCCCGGCGCGCCGTCGGCCAGCGTCGTGATGGCGCCGATGACGGTGACGAGGGGCGTCCGGAGGTCGTGGCTGACCGAGTTCAGGAGGGCGGAGCGCAGCTTCTCCCCTTCCGCGCGCACCCGCGCGTCCTCGAGATCGGCGCTCAGCGTGAACCGTTCGAGGGCGACGGCCACCTGATCCTCGACCGCGAGGAGCAGCCGCTTGGTCTCAGGGTCCAGACCGCCGGCGGCGTCGCGGAACTGGACGCCGATGACGCCGAGAATGCTCCTTGCGGTGGCCATCGGCACGAAGAGCCAGTCCGCGGTGGGCAGGGTGGTGGTGCCGGCCCCGGCCGGCTCGTTCTTCTCGAAGGCCCAGCGCGCTGCACCCTCGGCCTTGGCGTCCAGTTCGTCGATGGAGGGATGTCCCTGCACCTGTTCGAGAACCCCGGACCTGTCGGGCATCAGGATCAGGGACCGGCAGTTGAGGCTCGCGGCGATGTGGGCCGCGGCCGCCCAGAGGACGTCGTCGGACTTCGTGGCGGAAGCGATCCGGCGCGCGAAGTCGTAAAGCGTCTCGGTCCGCCGCTGCGCTGCCCGCATCGAATCCACCTGCGCCTTCAGTCGGCTCGCCAGCGTGCCGGTGAAGACCGCGCTGATCAGGAAGACGAGCAGCGCAATGACGGATTCCGACTGCTCGACCGCCAGCGAATAGTAGGGCGTCGTGAAGAAGAAATTGTAGGTGAGGAAGCCGAGGCCGCTGGCGAGCAGGGCGGCCGCGAGGCCGCGGCGGAACGCCACCAGCGACACGGCGAGAAGGTAGACCACCGCGAGGGACGCCACGGGCAGATGCGGCGAGAACGGCCAGGCGAAGAGCGTCGCCGCCGCCATGGCTCCCATCGTTTCGACGAGGATCGGGCCCCACTGGCGCCATTGCGGCAGGCGCGCCGTCTCCAGCATGCGGCGGCGCGCGGCGCGCGCGCCGTGCGCCACCACCGTGACCTCGAAATCGGTCGCCCGGTCGAGGATGCGCTCGGCCACCGCTTCGCGCAGCAGGCCGAGCGGCCAGCGGCTGCGGGGGCGGCCGATGAGCACGCGCGTGACGTTGCGGCTCCGCGCAAACCCCAGGATCTCCGAGGCGACGTCCGACTCGGTCTGCAGGGTCACGACCTCTGCGCCGAGCGTCTCCGCCAGGCGCAGCGCGTCCGCCGTCGCGCCGCGCGCCTCCTCGCCGAGCGCCTCGTGCCGCGGCGTGACGACGGTGGCGACGATCCAGGCGATGCGGGCCCGGTCGGCCATGCGCTTGCCGGCGCGCACCAGCGCCTTCGCCACCGGCGCTTCGTTGATGCAGACCAGCAGGCGTTCCTGCGTCGGCCAGGGGCCCTTGACCGCATTGGCCTGCATGTAGCTGAGCATGTCGGCGTCGACGCGGCTCGCCGCCGTCCTGAGCGCCAGCTCCCGCAGGGCCGTGAGATTGCCGCGGCTGAAGAAGTTCTCCAGCGCGCGGCCGACCTGCTGGGGAACATAGACCTTGCCCTCGCGCAGCCGGTGGATCAGCTCCTCCGGCGGCAGATCGATCAGCTCGATCTCGTCCGCCTGCTGGAGGACCTCGTCCGGCACGGTCTCCTGCACCCGTACGCCGGTGATGCTGGCGACGACGTCGTTGAGGCTCTCGATGTGCTGGATGTTGAGCGTGGTGGTGACGTCGATGCCGGCGTCCAGCACCTCCACCACGTCCTGCCAGCGCTTCGGGTGGCGGGCGCCGGGTGCGTTGGTGTGGGCGAACTCGTCGATCAGCGCGAGTTGCGGCCGGCGGGCGAGCAGGCCGTCGAGATCGAGCTCTTCCAGCGCCTGCCCGCGGTAGGAGACGCTCTTGCGCGGCAGCACCTCGAGGCTGGCGAGGAGGCCCGCCGTCTCGGCCCGGCCATGGGTCTCGACCAGCGCCACCACCACGTCGCGCCCGGCACGCTGGCGCTGGCGGGCCTCCTCCAGCATGGCGAAGGTCTTCCCCACGCCCGGTGAGGCGCCGAGGAAGACCTTGAGGCGGCCCCGCCCGTCGCGCCGGTGCGCGTCGAGCAGGGCCTGCGGGTCGGGACGGTCGGGTTCGGTCGTCGGCATGCGCTTCAGGGCAGTTCCGCGTCGAGGGCGAGATTGAGCGCGAGAACGTTGACCCGCGGTTCGCCGATGATGCCGAAACTACGCCCTTCCGTGTGGCGTTGCACCAGGGCCTCGACCCGTGCCGGTGCGACGCCGCGCGCGGCGGCGATGCGGGCCGCCTGCGCCATCGCCGCGGTCGGCGAGACGTGCGGGTCGAGACCCGAGGCCGAGGCGGTGACGAGATCGGCCGGCGCCTGCGTCACGCCCAGCGCCGTCACGCGCGCCTGCACCGCCTCCAGGAGGGCCTTGGACGAGGGCCCGAGGTTGGAGCCGCCGGAGGCGGCGGCATTGTAGGGCGCGTCGACGGTCTTGGTGGCGTCGGCCGGGTCGACGGCCGTCGTGGCGGAGGGGCGGCCGTGGACGTAGCGCGGACCTGCGAAGGCCTGGCCGATCAACTCGGAACCGACGACGCGGTCGCCGCGCGTGATCAGGGAACCGTTGGCCTCTCGGGGCAGGAGCCCCTGGGCGAGACCGGTGATCGCCAGCGGATAGGCGAGGCCGGTCAGGAGGGTGAAGAGCGCCATCAGAACGAGGGCGGGGCGCAGAAGGGCGAGCATGGAAGCCTCCTTTTCAGGCGAGGCGCAGCAGATCGACGACGATGTCGATCAGCTTGATGCCGATGAAGGGCACGATCAGGCCGCCGAGGCCGTAGATCGTGAGGTTGCGGGCGAGCAGTGCGGAGGCGGACGCCGGCACGTAGGAGACGCCCTTCAGTGCGATGGGGATCAGCGCGACGATGACCAGCGCATTGAAGATGATCGCCGAGAGGATCGCCGACTGCGGCGTGCCGAGGCCCATTACGTCGAGAACGCCGAGGCCGGGATAGGCGGTGACGAACAGAGCCGGCAGGATGGCGAAATACTTCGCCACATCGTTGGCGATGGAGAAGGTCGTCAGCGCGCCGCGCGAGATGAGCAACTGCTTGCCGACCAGAACGATCTCGATGAGCTTCGTCGGGTCGCTGTCGAGGTCGGTGAGATTGCCGGCCTCCTTGGCGGCGGGCGTGCCGGAGTTCATGGCGACGCCGACATCGGCCTGGGCGAGGGCCGGCGCGTCGTTCGAGCCGTCGCCGCACATGGCGACGAGGCGGCCGGCGGCCTGCTCCTTGCGGATGAGCTCCAGCTTCTTCTCCGGCGTCGCCTCGGCGAGGAAGTCGTCGACGCCGGCTTCCGCCGCGATGGCGGCGGCGGTCAGCGGGTTGTCGCCGGTGATCATCACCGTGCGGATGCCCATGCGCCGCAGTTCGGCGAAGCGCTCGCGGATGCCGGGTTTCACGATGTCCTTGAGGTGCACGACGCCGAGGATGCGGCGGTCGCGGGCGACCACCAGCGGCGTGCCGCCGCTCATGGCGATGCGCCGTACGATGGCGTCGAGCGCCGGCTCCGCAGGCCGGCCCACCAGCCGCAGCATGGCGTCGGAGGCGCCCTTGCGGATGGCGGTGCCGTCCGGCAGGTCGACGCCGGACATGCGGGTCTGCGCGGTGAAGGGCATGAAGGTCATGCCGGCACGGTCCGCCGGCGCGAGGCCGAACTTGCGGGTAGCGAGATCGACGATGGATTTGCCCTCCGGCGTCTCGTCGGCGAGCGAGGCGAGGCAGGCGGCTTCCGCCAGGTCGCGCTCGGTGACGCCCGGCAGCGCGTCGAAGGCGTCCGCCATGCGGTTGCCGAAGGTGATCGTGCCGGTCTTGTCGAGCAGCAGCACGTCGATGTCGCCGGCAGCCTCCACCGCGCGGCCGGATTTGGCCACCACATTGGCCTTCACGAGGCGATCCATGCCGGCGATGCCGATGGCCGAGAGCAGGCCGCCGATGGTCGTCGGGATCAGCGTGATGAAGAGGGCGGCCAGATAGATCACCGGAATCTCGGTGTTCGACCAGGAGGCGAAGACCGGCAGCGTCACCACGACGAAGAGGAAGACCAGCGTCAGGCCGGCGAGCAGGATGTCGAGGGCGATCTCGTTCGGCGTCTTCTGACGCTTGGCGCCTTCCACGAGCGCGATCATCCGGTCGAGGAAGGTCTCGCCCTGGCGGGCGGTGACGCGCACCACCAGCCAGTCCGAGACGAGGCGGGTGCCGCCGGTGACGGAGGAGCGATCGCCGCCGGATTCACGGATCACCGGCGCGCTCTCGCCGGTGATGGCGCTCTCGTCCACCGAGGCGACGCCCTCGATCACCTCGCCGTCGGTCGGGATCGTGTCGCCGGCCTCGACGAGGATGAGGTCGTCGATGGTGACGTCGTCGACGTCCTTGGATTGCCAGACGTCGCGGCGCGCGGCCTCGACCAGAACCTTGGCGCGGGCATTGGAGCGCGTCGCCCGGAAGGCGTCGGCGCGGGCCTTGCCGCGGCCCTCCGCAACCGCTTCGGCGAAGTTGGCGAAGAGCACGGTGAACCACAGCCAGACGGCGATCTGCACGCCGATGAAGGCGTTGACGCCGCCGGAAGCGACCTCGCGGGCGGCGAGGACGGTGGCGAGCACCGCCACCAGCGCGGTGACGAAGATGACGGGATTGCGCACCAGGCCGCGCGGATCGAGCTTGGCGAAGGCCTGCAGGCTCGCCGCCTTCAGGATGCGGCCGTCGAACAGGCCGATCTCGGCCGCGGGCGCCGGAGTGGGGACGTGGGTCATGTCTGTGAGCTTTCAGAAGGTCTTGCCGGCGAGGATCGACACCTGTTCGGCGACGGGGCCGAGGGCGAGGACCGGCAGGAAGGTGAGGGCGCCGACGATCAGGATGGTGACCACCAGCAGCACGACGAAGACGGGGCCGTGGGTCGGGAAGGTGCCGGCCGACGCGGGGGCGGTCTTCTTCGCCGCCAGCGAGCCGGCGATGGCGAGGATCGGCACGATGTAGCCGAAGCGCCCGAGGAGCATGGCGAGGCCGAGCAGCGTGTTGTGGAACGGCACGTTGGCGTTGAAGCCGGCGAAGGCCGAGCCATTGTTCCCCGTGGCCGAGGAATAGGCGTAGAGCAGCTCGGACAGGCCGTGGGGGCCGGCGTCCTGGATCGATCCCTGCGCCGCGCCGGTGACGATGGCGAGGGCCGCCAGCGCCAGCGCGCCGACGGGCATGACCAGCAGCGTCAGGGCGGCGAGCTTCACCTCCCGCGCCTCGATCTTCTTGCCGAGATATTCCGGCGTGCGGCCGACCATCAGCCCGGCGAGGAAGACGGTGAGGATGACGAAGAGCAGCATGCCGGTGAGGCCGACGCCGACACCGCCGAATACGATCTCGCCGAGCTGCATCTGCAGCATGGCGACGAGCCCGCCCAGCGGCGTCAGGCTGTCGTGCATGGCGTTGACCGAGCCGTTGGACGCCGCCGTCGTGGCGACTGCCCAGAGGGCCGAGCCGATGACGCCGAAGCGCACCTCCTTGCCTTCCATGTTGCCGGCGCCCGGCGCGATGAGGCCCGCCTGCAGCGGATTGCCGGTCTTCTCGGCCGCGTAGAGCGCCGCGAAGGCGAGGACGAGCATCACCCCCATGGCGGCGAAGAGCGCCAGGCCCTGGCGATGGTCGCCGACCATGCGGCCATAGGCGAAGCAGAAGGCGACCGGCAGGGCGAGGATGGCGAGAAGCGACAGCAGGTTGGAGATGGCCGTCGGGTTCTCGAAGGGATGCGAGGAGTTGACGTTGAAGAAGCCGCCGCCGTTGGTGCCGAGCTGTTTGATCGCGACCTGGCTGGCGACGGGCCCGAGCGCGAGCGTCTGCTGGCCGCCCTCCAGCGTCGTCGCCTGCACCGAGGCGGCGAGAGTCTGCGGCATGCCGGTGGCGACGAAGGCGAGGGCGAGCAGGACGGCAAGCGGCAGCAGCACGTAGAGCACCGCCCGGACCAAATCGCTCCAGAAATTGCCGATGGTGCGCACCTGACGTCCGGCGAAGCCGCGCGCCACGGCAGCAGCCACCGCCATGCCCGAGGCGGCGGAGACGAAGTTCTGCGTCGTCAGGCCGGCCATCTGGCTGAGGTGGGAGAGCGTCGTCTCGCCGCCGTAGGACTGCCAGTTGGTGTTGGTGACGAATGAGATCGCCGTGTTGAAGGCGAGATGCGCCGGCACGCCGTCGAAGCCCTGCGGGTTCAGCGGCAGAAGGTGCTGGAAGCGCAGCACCAGGAACAGGACGAGGAAGCCGCACGCGTTGAAGGCGATGAGGGAGAGGGCGTAGCGGGTCCAGTGCTGGCCGTCTCCAGGGCGCACGCCGGCGGGGGCGAGGAGCGCCCGCTCCAGCGGGGCGAGGAAGGTGGCATCGCCCGCGAAGACGCGGGCCACATAGAGGCCGAGAGGGACGGCGACGGCGACGAGGATAGCCGCATAGAGCGCGGCCTGGAGGAGGTCCGGTGTCATGGGATGGGCTTTCAGAAGCGCTCGGGGCGCAGCAGGGCGACCAGGAGGTAGCCGAAGGCGAAGAGCGCGAAGGCGAGGCCGAGGCCGATGTCGAAGGTCATCGCCGCCTCACACGCGCTCGGCGCCGGTGACCGCGGCGGCGATCAGGGCGAAGCCGGCGAGGCCGCCGGCAAGGAAGAGGAAGTCGACCCACATGGAAGAGCTCCGGTTGATGTGATCCGGAGGCTAGGATCGCCGGGCGTAAAGGGACGAGGCGGAAGCGGCCTTCCGGCCGTAACGGCAGCGTAAAACCGGCGAATCCGAAGGCGTCGGAGGCCGGGGAACGACCGGCATCCGGGCCGGCGACGACGGCGGCCCGCCGGATCGGCCCGCCCGCAACGCGTTTATCCGCAGGCCCTGACATCACACCTGCCGACGGTCCCTCAGGGCTCTAACGCGGCCTGAGCCAGAGAGGCCACGGTGGGGCCCTTTTTGCGTTTGCGGTCGATGATGGTACCCGTACCCCACGGGGCTCCCATGGGAGCCCGAGAGCTGCGACATCCGCTGAGGGAACGGCGTCGACAACGCCGGATGTCGGAGCTTCGATGCTCGACGATGGCGATGTGTATAGCGGAAACCCGCATGAACGCTGACTTGTCCGGACGCGCCGGCCCCTGGCGGTTCTCCGTGGCGCCGATGATGGACTGGACGGACCGGCACTGCCGGTTCTTCCACCGCATCCTCACGCGCCATGCCCTGCTCTACACGGAGATGGTGACCGCCAATGCGGTGATCCACGGCGATCGCGACCGCCTGCTCGGCTTCGACCCGGGCGAACAGCCCGTGGCCCTGCAGCTCGGCGGCGCCGATGCCGGGGCGCTGGCCGAGGCGGCGCGGATCGGCGAAGCCTTCGGCTACGACGAGATCAACCTGAATTGCGGCTGCCCGTCGGACCGCGTCCAGGGCGGCCAGTTCGGCGCCTGCCTGATGGCGGTGCCGGATCAGGTGGCGCGGGCGGTCGCGGCGATGAAGGCGGCGGTGGCGGTGCCGGTCACGGTGAAGTGCCGCATCGGCATCGACGATCAGGACCCGGAGACGGGCCTCGACGCCTTCGCCGACGCCGTCGTCGCCGCCGGCGCGGACGCGCTGATCGTCCACGCGCGCAAGGCCTGGCTGCAGGGGCTGTCGCCGCGCGAGAATCGCGAGGTTCCGCCGCTCGACTACGACCGGGTGTTTCGCCTGAAGGCGCGCCTGCGCCACGTGCCCATCGCCATCAACGGCGGCATCGGCGGCATCGCCGAGGCTGAGAGCCTGCTCGCGCCCCGCGACGGTGTTCAACTCGACGGCGTCATGCTCGGCCGTGCCGCCTACCAGTCGCCGGCCTTGCTGCGCGATGTCGACCGCGCCTTCTTCGGGGTTGAGCCGCCCGTCGCCGGTCTCGCCGAAGCCATCGAGGCCTTCATTCCCTATGTCGAAGCGCGGCTCGCCGAGGGCGTGCGGCTCTCCGCCATGACGCGCCATATCCTCGGCCTGTTCCAGGCCGTGCCCGGCGCCCGCCAGTTCCGCCGCCACCTGTCGGTCGAGGCTGTGAAGCCGGGTGCCGACGCGCGGGTGCTGCGCGAGGCCCTCGCCCTCGTCGCCGACCGGCCCGCCGGGCGCGACATGGCCGCCTGAGGTGGCATGAACGCGAAAGGGCGGCGCGTGGCGCCGCCCTTCGTCGGGTCGTTTCGGCCGGTCAGCGGGTGCGGACGGATTCGCAATAGTGACCGCGGAGCACCTCGAAGCGGCACATCACGACGGAGTCGCGCTGCGCGTCGACCCGCGACTGGGGAATGCCCGGGGTCTGGATGGCCATGATCGGCGCGTCGTAGCCGATCGAGCCGCCGCCGTCGCCGGCGCTGCCGCCGCCACCGGCGGTCTGGGCCATGGCGCCACCGGCGGCGCAGACGAGAAGGGCGGCGACGGCGAAGGTCTTGAAACGGGTCATCTGACAGTCTCCTGGTCGGTTGGAGCGGTGCGCCCGGTGGCCCTCTCGGCCGGCCGGTGTCGTCCGCCTGTGACGCCCTTGTGCACCCCGCCCTTTGCTGCCGCTCGCCGCCGGGCCGGCGCCCCGTTTCCCCTGTATCCGCCATGTTGCAGGCGCTGTTCCACGTCGGCACCGGCGTGCAGGCCGGCTGCGCGCGCCTTGCACTTGCCGCGCCCGGCCATGAGGGCTAAGTCGCGCGCTTCCCTGTGACGCGGATGTCCCCCATGTTCTTCGGCGTTCCCTACGACCAGCTCGCCATTCTCGCCGTCGGGCTCCTCGGGGCCGGGGCCATCACGGGCATCCTCGCCGGCGTCTTCGGTGTCGGTGGCGGCGCCGTCATCGTGCCGGTGCTCTACGAGCTCTTCGGCGTGGTGGGCGTCCCGGTCGAGCTGCGCATGGCGCTCGCCGTCGGCACCTCGCTCGCCATCATCATCCCGACCTCCATCCGCTCCTTCCAGGCCCACAAGGCCAAAGGCGCGGTCGACATGGACATCCTGCGCGCCTGGGCGGTCCCGGTCGTGCTCGGCGTCGTCGCCGGCTCGTTCATGGCGCGCTATGCGCCGCCGGCCGTGTTCAAGGCGGTCTTCGTCTTCGTCGCCGGCCTCTCCGCCTGGCGGCTGCTCACCGGCAAGGAGCTGAATTTCGGCACCGGGATGCCCGGCCGCGCCGGCATGATCGCCTCCGGCGGCGTCATCGGCGTGCTGTCCAGCCTGATGGGCATCGGCGGCGGCCAGCTCGGCAACCTCGTGATGATGGCCTATGGCCGCTCCATCCATAACGCCGTGGCGACCTCCTCGGGTCTCGGCGTCCTCATCTCCATCCCCGGCGCGCTCGGCTACATCTATGCCGGCTGGCCCAAGGCGGCGGAGTTCCCCGGGGTCGCCGCCATCCAGTTCCCCTTCGCCCTCGGCTATGTCTCGCTGATCGGCTTCCTGCTCTTCATCCCGACCTCCATGTGGACGGCCCCGCTCGGCGCGCGCCTCGCCCACGCCCTGCCCAAGCGCAAGCTCGAGCTCTCCTTCGGCATCTTCCTGCTCATCGTCTGCCTGCGCTTCACCTGGGACCTGGTGACCCACGGCCTCGGCTGAGGCCTCCGGCTCAGCCGTAGATTCCGAGCCGCTTCAACGCGGCGCGGCCGATCTCCAGCCGCTGCGGCGCCATGGCCATCTGCGGCATGTCCATGTTCAGCGTGAAGGCGTGGATGCGGCTGCCGCGCTCCACCCAGCCTGTCCACCAGCCGACCGACGTCTCCCCGCGCTTCACGAACCAGCCGGTCTTGCCGTAGAGCGTCGCGCCGTCGGCGGTCTCCAGCCGCACGATGTCGTGGACCAGGGTCTGCGCCCGCTGCGAGGCCGGCAGGCCCTTCTGCGCCAGGCGCAGGTTGAACCGCGCCTCCTCCGTCGCGCTGATGCGCAAGGGGCCGTCGAGCCAGAAGCGGTCCACCACCGTGCCGGGGTCGCGGTTGCCGTAGTCGAGCTTCGCGAGCCAGTCGCGATAGCGCGCCAGCCCGACCCGCCGCGCCACCTCCTGGAAGATCGGCACGTTGGAGATCGGCATGGCGTCCCGGAGCGACATGTCCCGTGCCCAGGCCGGGTTCGAGGTGCGCCCGCCGCCATAGGGCAGCACGGTGTCGGCGTCGGCCACCGCACCGGTCTCGAAGGCGATGAGGCTGTTCGGTATCTTGAAGGTGGAGGCCGGAACGAGCCGCCGTCCGGCGCGGCGCGCGTCGGAGATCGTCGCCTCGCCCGTTGCGCCGTCCACCAGCGCGAAGGTGCCACTCGCTCCGTGGTCGCGGAAGATGCCGGCGAGGTCCGGCCGGTCGGGGCTGGCGGCGAGCGCCGGTGCGCTCGGCAGGAGGGCAGCGAGGGCGAGGGCGTCGCGGCGCGTGAGGGCAGGGGGCATGGTGCTCTTCCGTGGGGCGGGCCGGCAGGGCTAGCGCCCGATCAAGGCGCGTTCTGGGCAGGTGCCGGGCTCTTGCGCGCAGAACGCGTCCGTACCCGACGCCGCTCTAGCGCAGGATGATGCGCCCCTCGATGCGAGGCGCGACGGTTCCGAGCGCCCGCAGATGCTCCATCAGGTCGAGCGCCACGAGCTTGCCCTGCACGTCCTTGTCCGGTGCCCTGAGGCCGAGGGTCGTGTAGCCGTCGCCGCCGCGCAGCATGAAGTCGTTGGTGGCGACGCTATAGACCCGGTCGTCGTCGAGGGGCTGGCCGCCCACTTGCACCGAGACGACGCGGCTGCCCGCCGGCCGGCGCGGATCGACCTCCACCGTCAGGTTGGAGACGTGGGGGAAGCGCCCGGCGCGCTGCTCGACCTGGCTCACCCCATTCTCCAGCGCCTGGCGGATGTCGGCGCCCGAGACCTTGGCGACGACGGTGCGGTTGCCGAAGGGCAGTTCGCTGAGGGCGTCGCGCCGGGTGAAACGGTGGCCGGCGGGATAGATCCGGTTGCCGCGGATGGCCCCGGCATTGGTCAGGCCGATATCGGTGCCCGCCGCCCGGCGCATGGCGTCGGCGACGAGATTGCCGATCGCCTGCTCGCCGGAGCGCACGGATGCCGTGCGGGTGTCGAGTTCGCCCGTGACCGTGGCGACCTCGACGTCCAGCTCCTCCGAGAGCACCTTTTCGTATTGCCGCACCCGCTGGAGCGTTTCCGGATCGGGCGTCACGTGGCGGCTGTCGTTGACCCGGAAGGCCGGCGTGAAGGCCATGCGGGTCACCCCGTCCACGGTGACGCGGTTCAGCGTCAGGTCGATGGCGGTGACGTAATAGCCCTCCTCGGAGCTCTCCACCATGACGGTGCGGCCGTCATAGGTGATGGCGAGGTCGTGGTCGTGGCCGGTCAGCAGCACGTCGACGAGGCGCGAGCGGACGATCTCGTCGTCCTCCCGCCGGTCGGTATGGGCGCAGCAGACGACGAGGTCGGCGCCCTCGCGCCGCAGCCGCGCCGTCTCCCGCCGCACCGTCTCCATGGTGGGCAGGAAGCGGATGTCGCCGGTGGAGGAGACCTCCGGCGTATTGGGCAGGGCAACCCCGAAGACGCCGAGCTTCACCACGCCGAGATCGACGATGCGCCCGTCCTCGTGGCCGGGCAGCAGCGAACCGTCCGCGGCGCGCATGTTGGAGGCGTACCAGGGAAAGCGCGACTGGACGCGCCGCTGGGCATAGGCCTCCGGACCGAAGTCGAACTCGTGGTTGCCGGGGACGAAGACGTCCGGTGGCGCCATGTTGCAGAGCTCGACCGTGTGGGCGCCCTGGTCGAAGCCCGACATCAGTGAGGGTGAGAACATGTCGCCGGCATGGACGTAGAGCAGCGGCACGCCGCGCGCCCGCTCCGCCCGCACGATGGCGTTGAGCCGGGCGAAGCCGCCGCGGCCGTTCTCCTCGCCCATCTTGTAGATGTCGTTGACCAGCAGCAGCGTCACCATGGCCGCACCGCCGCCGGGCGCCTGGGCGCCGGCCTGCGCGCCGCCGAGGGCGGCGATGCCGGCTCCCAGTCCGGCTGTCAGGGTGTCGCGGCGGGAAATGCGGTTCATCGGGACCTCGTCGTCGGGGCGGGACAATGCCGCCGCGGGCGGTGCCGTGGCAAGGCCTGTCAGTTGCGCCCGCGCAGCACCATCCGTCCGCCGCGCACCTCGTAGCTCTCCAGTCGGTCGAGGAAGGTGTGGCCGAGGAGGCTGGTGGTCAGTGCCCCCGGGCGCGCCACCAGCGCCCTGACGTTCCGCTCGACGATCGGGCCGACGGCGACGGTCTGCACCATCGTGAAGGCGGTGAGGGCCGGTCCGTTGGCGGTCTGTACCGGGACGGTGAAGGACAGTTCCTCGACCTTGATGCCGGCCCGCCGGGCGTCGGCCTCGGTGAGCACCAGGGCCGAGGCGCCGGTGTCCACCAGCATGGGTGTCGCCCGCGCGCCGTTGAGGGCGACGCGCACCACGTAGGTGCCGCCGCCGCCGCGCGGCACCGATACCTCGCGCGTGCCGGTGACGCCGTCGCTCGCCATCCCCGGCACCAGGTTCGCCATCACCCGCCGGCCCACCAGCTCGAACTCGTAGCGGTAGGTGTAGATGACGCCGAGAAAGGCGAAGATGGCGAGCCAGGCGACCGCCGCCTGCAGCGCCTCTCCCGCCCTTCCGCGGAACATGCCGAGCACGCTGGCACCGCAGAGCACCGCGAGCATGGAGAGGCCGACGAGCGAGCCCCAGTCGCCGGCATCCAGCGTGCCGGCGGCGACCCCGCTGGAGCGGATCGCGACCAGCAGAACCAGCAGGAGGATGGCGACGAGCAGGATCCACAGCGTGGTGCGTGACGTCATGCGCTGGCGCCTCCGCCGGCGCGGCGGCGGGGAAGGTCGGCCAGGATGGCGCGGCGCTCCTCGCCGGTCATGCCGAGCCAGGCGGCGATCTCGGCCAGCGTGCGGGCGCAGCCCTGGCAGAGGCCGGACTGTGGGTCGATGCGGCAGAGCCGGATGCAGGGGCTCTCCAGGGCCGGCGGCGCTGAGATCGCGTTCATGGGGTGGCAGCCGCCAGCAGGGTCAGAAGCATGGCGATCTCGATCACCTGTTGCGTCGCGCCGGTGATGTCGCCGGTCTGCCCTCCCACATGGGAATCGGCGAAGCGGATGGCCAGAAGCAGCACGAGGCCTGCGACGCAAAGTCCGCAAAGCGTGCCGAAAAGGCCGCCGGCTGGGACGGCGAGGACCGCAATCAGGGCTGTGAGCGCCAGGGCGCGATGCCAGTCCGCCTCGCGCGGCGTGCCCGTGGCATAGGCGACGCCCTCGACCCGCGCCGGCGGCAGGCGCACCTGCAGGCCGAGCGCCACCGTGCGCGACACCGCACCTGCGGCCGCCAGCGCCAGCGCCGTGCGGCCTGTCCCGACGGCGGCGACGAGCCCGGCGAGGCCCGCGACCCGGAGGCCGAGGCCGACGATCAGCGCCGTGGCGCCGAAAGTGCCGATGCGGCTGTCCTTCATGATGTCGAGGCGGCGTTCCTTGCTCATGCCGCCGAGACTGTCGGCGGTATCGGCCAGCCCGTCCTCGTGGAAGGCGCCGGTCATCACCGCCGCGGCCCCGACGCAGAGGAGGGCGGCGATCACCGGCTGCCAGAACAGGCCGGCGGCGATCAGCACCGCCCCGGCGAGCCCGCCGAGCACGAGCCCGACCAGCGGCACCACCCGGATCAGCCGGGTAAAGTCCGGCAGACCGTGCGGATCGGCCTCTCCGGGCAGGGTCGGCAGCGGCAGGCGTGAGAAGAAACGAAGCGCAACGATCGTGTCACGCCAGAGGGCTGGATTGTCCATGGCGAATGGCATAGCCAGAGCCGCGACCGTTCGCCAGTCCGGCTTGTGCCGCGTTGCCCTGTCCTGCTACCGCTCGCCTCCCGCGACGCCCCCGAGTCTGAAAGCGCCTCATGGTTCTGCCGCCTCCCAATCCGACCGGTCTGCCCTTCGAAGACATTCGCGATCTCCTCACCCGCATGCCGGGGCCGGACGAGTCGGCGGTCGCCGAGGTGCGCGCCCGCGACGCCGAACTGACGAAACCCGCGGGTGCGCTCGGCCGGCTCGAGGACATCGTCGAATGGGTCGCCGCCTGGAGCGGCAACGGCAAGCCGCGGGTCGACCGCCCGCTGGTGGCGATCTTCGCCACCGCTCACGGCGTGACCGCACAGGGCGTCTCCGCCTTCCCCGATGCCGTGAACCGCCAGATGCTGGAGAATTTCGCCGCCGGAGGCGCGGCGGTGAACCAGCTTTGCATCGCCAACGACATCGGCCTCAAGGTCTTCGACCTCGCCATCGAGGTGCCGACGCCCGACATCACCACCGCCGACGCCCTCGACGAGCCCGGCTGCGCCGCGACCATCGCTTTCGGCATGGAGGCCATCGTCGGCGCCGACCTGCTCTGTCTCGGCGAGATGGGCATCGGCAACACCACCGTCGCCGCCGCCGTCTATCACGGCCTCTATGGCGGCGAGGCCCGTGACTGGG
The DNA here is from genome assembly GCF_003008515.1 of Phreatobacter cathodiphilus. Classification (NCBI taxonomy): domain Bacteria; kingdom Pseudomonadati; phylum Pseudomonadota; class Alphaproteobacteria; order Hyphomicrobiales; family Phreatobacteraceae; genus Phreatobacter; species Phreatobacter cathodiphilus. The sequence continues at coordinate 695,440 of NZ_CP027668.1, forward strand.
TGGGCCCCGGAACCGGCGTCGACGCCGAGGGGCTGAAGCGCAAGGCCGATGTGGTCGCCCGCGCCGTCGCCCGTGCTGGCGGGTCCGGCCTCGATCCGCTCGAAGTGCTGCGCCGGGTCGGCGGCCGCGAGATCGCGGCCGTCGCCGGCGCCATCCTGGCGGCGCGACTGCAGCGCATCCCCGTCCTTCTCGACGGCTATGTCGTCACCGCCGCGGCGGCCGTGCTCCATGCGCTGGACCCGGCGAGTCTCGACCATTGCCTCGCCGCTCACCGCTCCGCCGAGCCGGCCCATGGCCGTGTGCTCGAGAGGATCGGCAAGCGCCCGCTGCTCGACCTCGGCATGCGGCTGGGCGAGGGCTCCGGCGCCGCGCTCGCCTGCGGCATCGTCCGCAACGCCCTCGCTGTCCACCAGGGCATGGCGACCTTCGAGCAGGCGGCCGTCAGCCGCGGCTGACGGCCCGGCGCGTTACTGCTCCGTCAGGACGATCCGCACCAGATTGGCGGCATTGCGCGCGCCGATCTTCTCCATGATCCGCGCCCGATGCACCTCGATGGTGCGTGGGCTGATGCCGAGGGTGCGGCCAGCCTCCTTGTTCGAGGCGCCGCCGGCGATCTGCTCCAGCACCTGCCGTTCTCGCGGAGTGAGCAGCTCCATGCCGGGGAAATGCGAGGCGAGCTGGCCGGACCTGCGGCTCGGGCGCTGACCCTCGGCGAGCACCTCGCGGACGCGGCCGACGAGGCGCTCCGCGTCGAAGGGCTTTTCGAAGAAGTCCACCGCGCCGCTGCGGATGGCATCGACCGCCATCGGAATGTTCGCCTGGCCCGACATGGCGAAGATCGGCGCCGCGCAGGCGTCGGCCTTGAGGCGCTTCAGCACGTCGAGGCCCGAGGGTCCGGGGATGTTGACGTCGAGGATGACGCAGGCCGGCACATGACCCTTCACGGCCGACACCACCGAGGTGCCGTCGGCGAAGCTGGTCACGTCGAAGCCCTGCATGGTGAGGATGGAACTGAGCGCGTCGCGGACCGCGGGGTCGTCGTCGACCACGAAGATGTCGTCATGGGACATGGATCAGGAGCTCCGCTGCACGACGTGATGCTCGGCCGGGCCTGCGAGGGGCAGGACGAGCGACACGGTCGCCCCCCGGCCGTCGCCGCCGGGCTCGATGCTGATGGACCCGCCATGGCGCTCGGCGATGGTCCGGGAGATGGCGAGGCCGAGGCCCAGGCCTCCGGCCTTGGCCGACCGGAAGGGCGCGAACAGGCGAGCCATGTCGGCTTCCGCGATGCCGGGTCCGCTGTCGCGGACCGACAGGCGCACCGTGCCGCCTTCGCAGTCGGTCGTGATCCACAGCCGGGCGGTGCTCTGCTCCGCGACGGCGTCGAGGCCGTTGCGGACGAGATTGACCACGACCTGCTGCAACTGCACCGGGTCGGCGATCACCGCGAGGCCTCCGGGGGCCCGGCTGCGTCGGATATCGGGGGGCGGGGAGCGGCCGACGAGGGCGAGGTCGAGGGCCTCGTCGACCGTCGCGTCGAAGTCCACGGCCGTCGTTTCCGGCGGCCTGTTCTCGGCGAAGCGGCGCAGGGCGCGGATGATCTTGCCGGCCCGTTCCGCCTCGTGCCTGGCCTTGCCGACGAAGGCGGCGGCGCGATCGTCTCCGCCGATCAACCCCTCGGCCGCCCTCAGATAGAGGGCCGCGGCGGTGAGCGGCTGGCTGAGTTCGTGGGCGAGGGCGGGGCCCATCGCGGCGACCAGCGCGAGCCGCTCCGCATGGGCCTCGTCCGCCGCGGGGCGGGGCTGAAGTACGGCGACGAACTGCCGTCCGCTCGCCGCTTCGACGGTCGCGACGTCCACCCGCAGCGCGACCGGTGTCCCGTCCCTGTGGCGACCGACGATCTCCCGTGCGCCGCCCCAGGTTTTCAGCGCGCCAGCATCCACGGATTGGCTGGCGAAGAGCGTCGCGAAGGGCAGTCCCAGGGTCTCGGCGGCGGTCCAGCCGAGCAGCGGCGCGCAGGCGCGGCCGAAGGCGGTGATCAGCCCCTGGCCGTCGAGCACGACGAGAGCGTCGCCCGCCATGTCGATGACCTTCGACAGGAGGGCGTCGTTCGCATGCGGCAAGAGTGGGACGGCGCGTTCGATGCGATCCTCCGCCGGCGGGGCGCGGCGGAACAGCCTGCGACATCCCGCCTCATCCGTAAATCATGCTACGGACAAATGCGGAGCGCAACGGCCTTCACATCACCAAACGTCAACCGGCTCCTAAAGCTGCGGAATGGCCGCCTTCAGGCGGTCGGCGGCGAGGGCGATCTGCTCGGGCGAGCGCAGGTAGCAGAGCCTGAGATGGCCCTCTCCGCCGGGGCCGAAGGCGCTGCCGGGGGCAAGGCCGACCTTGGCGATGTCGACGAGCTTCATCGCCGCGGCGTTGGAATCGGTCACGCCGTCGATGCCGAAGAACAGGTAGAAGGCGCCGTCGGGCCGCGAGAAACGGCAGCGTCCCGTCGCCTCGATCGCCTCCGAAACGATGTCCCGCGCCTTGCGCGCCTTCGTCACCTGGTGGGCGAGGAAGCTCTCGCCGCGCTCGAGCGCGACGACGCAGGCCCGCTGGATGAACACCGGCGAGCCGGACGTCGAATACTGGATGAGGTTCTCGATGACGTCGCCCAGCGCCGGGTCGGCCTCGACCCAGCCGGTGCGCCAGCCGGTCATCGCCCAGTTCTTCGAGAAGGTGTTGACCCAGACGATGCGGTCGCCCTCCTCGCGCACGTCGTGGAAGGAGGGCGCGCGGCGCGGCGACCCTTCGGTCCAGACGAAGCGGGTGTAGATCTCGTCGGCGATGATCCAGAGGCCGTGGCGGCGGGCGATGGCGAGGATGGCGGCGAGCTCTTCCTTCGTGGCGGTCCAGCCGGTGGGGTTGGACGGCGTGTTGATGAACATCGCCTTGGTCCGCGGCGTGACCGCCGCCTCCAGCTTTTCGAGGTCGATCTGCCAGCCGCGATTGCCGTGGTCGAGTTCGACGAAGACCGGTGTCGCACCGCGCAGACCGGCGGCGGCCGGGGCGTTCGGCCAGGTCGGGGAGGGGATGATGACCTCGTCGCCGACGCCGGCGACCAGTGTCATCGCGATCTGGATCGCCTGCATGCCCGAGCCGCAGACGAAGAAGCGCTCCGCCGACAGCTCGCGGCCGTAGAGGTCAGAAGCGTAGGTGGCGATCGCCTGCCGCAGTTCGGGAATGCCGCGCTGCCAGGTGTAGGTCGTCTCGCCGGCGGCCAGCGAGCGCGTCGCCGCCTCATAGATGAAGGACGGCGTCGGCATGTCGCCCTCGCCCACCCAGAGCTGGATCACCTCACCGGCGGCGCGGGCATATTTCGACAGCTCGACGATGCCGCTGGCGGGGGCGGTGGAGGCTTCCGGACGCAGCGAGGCGAGGAGGGCAGAGGTCATGCGGACGGTCCTGGATGGGAAGGCCGGAGCCGGGAGGGCGCCAGCATAACGGTCGCGAGGGCTCCTTCTCATGAAATTCACGCGCCTTGTCCATCATCGGCAGCGATGGAAGCGGCGGACTGCTGCCGGTGGACGACAGCAGGATGGCCTTTGTTCCGCCCGAAGCCTGTTGCTATAAGCGCCGATCGCGACGGTAAATCGAGGTAGCGGCGTGCGGATGTGGAAAGTGACGGCTGTTCTGGCGGCGGGCCTGGCGCTCGGCGCATGCGGCAGCACCGGCGGCAACCTGTTCGGTGGCCAGCAGCAGCAGACGACGCAGGCCGCGGCCCAGCCCGCTCCCGGCGTCGGCTCGCCCGTCCACAACGCGCTGTTCGGTCAGCCGGTGCCGGAGGGCCAGCAGGCCCTGCACGCCAACCTCTGCCCGCGTGTCGAGATTCGCGACGGCTCGGCCGTCTGGCGCCAGGGCGGCGAGGGCCCGACGGAGCTGCGCTACCAGGGAACCATCACCGATCTCGCCCGCGAGTGCCGTATCGACGGGCAGACCATGACCATCCGCGTCGGCGTCGAGGGCCGGGTGCTGGTCGGCCCGAAGGGCGACGGCGGCCGGGTGAACCTGCCGATCCGCATCGCCGTGACCAAGGGCCTGTCGACGCCGGTCTGGACGCGCCTCTACCAGGTGCCGATCGACATTCCCGCCGGCTCGCCCAACGTCGCCTTCACCCAGGTGGAGGATCAGGTCTCCTTCCCGCTGCCCGAACCCGGCGACCTCGCGACCTACATCGTCTTCGTCGGTTTCGACAACCAGGCGACCCAGCCCGAGCGCCCGCGCCGCGGCCGTGCCCGCACCGCCCAGCGCTGAGGCCTGCCTGACGTTGAGGCAATGCTGCCCACAGCATCGCCTTGACTTCGCCACCCGATCCGGCCATTGCGGTGGCGTGCCATAAGAACCCGGCGGGAGAGTCCGGGTGGTCTTCATGTTGATGGGATCCCCCGGCGCCGAAGGAGCAACGGCCCCGGAACCTCTCAGGCAAAAAGGACCGCCGGTGGAATGGCATTCTGGAAAGTGGCCGGAGGTCCAATCCCGGCCCACCGACGGAGTAAGCCGACGGCTCTCACCGAGCCTGACGTGAATCTCTCAGGTCCTGCGACAGAGGGGCGCGAGCGGGCGACAAGCCCGCATTTCGGACGGTTCGGCTGACCCCGGGCGCGTCCGCGCGCCGGAGTGCAGGATCCATGGGCGAACCCCAGAGCGGACCGTTGCTGACCACGCCTCTCCATGCCCTGCATGGCGAGCTCGGCGCCAAGATGGTGCCCTTCGCCGGCTACGACATGCCGGTGCAATATCCGACCGGCGTCCTCACCGAGCACAACTGGACGCGCACCCATGCCGGCCTGTTCGACGTCAGCCACATGGGCCAGTGCTTCCTCATTCCCGCCGACGGCCGGTTCGAGACTGCGGCGGCGGCCCTCGAGAAGCTCGTTCCGGCCGACGTGCTGGCCCTGAAGCCGGGTCAGCAGCGCTATTCCCAGTTCACCAATGCCGAGGGCGGCATCCTCGACGACCTGATGGTCACCCGCCTCGGCCATCCCGGCCACGAGCACTGGATCTACCTGGTGGTCAACGCCGCCTGCAAGGACGCCGACTACGCCCATCTGAAGGCGCATCTGCCGGAGGGCGTCACGCTGAAGATCGCCGACGACCTCGCGCTGATCGCCGTGCAGGGTCCCGAGGCGGTGGCGGCCGTCGCGGCGCTCGCGCCAGACCTGGCGAACCTCAAGTTCATGACGTCGGTGGACCTCCCAATCGACGGCATCTGGGCCCACGTTTCCCGCACCGGCTATACCGGCGAAGACGGTGTCGAGATCTCGGTGAAGAGCGCCGACGCGGTCGCGCTCACGAAGAAGCTGCTGGCCGACGCGCGGGTGAAGCCCATCGGCCTCGGCGCTCGCGATTCGCTGCGCCTCGAAGCGGGCCTCTGCCTCTACGGCCACGACATCGACACCACGACATCGCCGGTGGAAGCCGGCCTCACCTGGTCGATCCAGAAGCGCCGGCGCGCCGAGGGCGGCTTCCTCGGCGCCGCGCGCATCCAGAAGGAACTCGCCGACGGGGCGCCGCGGCTGCGCATCGGCATCCTGCCCGACGGCAGGGCCCCGGCCCGGGAGGGCACGCCGGTGAAGTCCGCCGACGGCCAGCCCATCGGCACCGTCACCTCCGGCGGCTTCGGTCCCACCATCAACGGCCCGCTCGCCATGGGCTACGTCAACCGCCGCTTCGCCGAGCCGGGAACGCCCGTCCTGCTGGAGGTCCGCGGCAAGGACCTGCCCGCCAAGATCGTCACCATGCCCTTCGCGCCGCACCGCTATTTCCGCGGCTGATCCAGTCCACGACACGCCTTCAGGGGACCCGCCATGGCCACCGTCAAATATACGAAAGACCACGAATATATCCGCATCGAGGGCGACACCGGCACGGTGGGCATCTCCCACTATGCCCAGGAGCAGCTCGGCGACGTGGTCTTCGTCGAGCTCCCGGCCGCCGGCAAGGCGGTGAAGAAGGGCGACAGCGCCGCCGTCGTCGAGAGCGTCAAGGCAGCCTCCGACATCTATTCCCCGGTCTCCGGCGAGGTGACTGCGGCCAACCCCGACCTCGAGGGCGCGCCGGCCACCGTCAACGACGACCCCGCCGGCAAGGGCTGGTTCTTCAAGGTGAAGATCGCCAACCCCGCCGAGCTCGACGAGCTCATGGACGAGGCCGCCTACAAGGCCTTCCTCGACACGCTGTGAGCCGGGCGGCTCCTCTCCTCGTATGGAGCGGAGCGTGCCGCAGGCCCGGGTGAGGCGAGCCGCCTCACCACAGCATCCCCACGGGCCACGCGCCCTGACGACCTCTCAACCGCCCGCCTTTTGCGGGCACCTTCTCCCGTCACGGGAGAGGGTCAGTGGAGCCCTCCATGCGCTATCTGCCGCTGACGCCCCAAGACCGCACCGACATGCTGGCCAAGATCGGCGTCGCCGCCGTCGACGACCTCTTCGCCAACGTGCCGAAGGACAAGCTGCTGAAAGGCCCGGTGAACCTGCCGAAGGCGCGCGGCGAACTGGAGGTCGAGCGCATCCTCGGCGCCATGGCGGCGGAGAACATCTCGGCCTCCGAGGTGCCCTTCTTCGTCGGCGCGGGGGCCTACAAGCACCACGTGCCGGCTTCCGTCGACCACCTGATCCAGCGTTCGGAATTCCTGACGAGCTACACGCCCTACCAGCCGGAAATCGCCCAGGGCACGCTGCAGTACCTGTTCGAGTTCCAGACGCAGGTCGCCATGCTCACCGGCATGGAGGTCGCCAACGCCTCCATGTATGACGGCTCGACCGGTGCCGCCGAGGCCGTGCTCATGGCCCACCGCGTCACCAAGCGCCGCAAGGCCGTCCTCGCCGGCAACCTGCACCCGCACTACCGCGACACGATCGAGACCGTTTCGCGCATGGCCGCCGACCGGCTCGTCTCGCTGACCCCGAACCCGGAGGACGCCGGCGCCGACCTCAAGGCGGTGGCTGCGGCCATCGACGCCGAGACCTCCTGCGTGGTGATCCAGACGCCGGACGTCTTCGGCAACCTCCACGACCTCGCCGCCATCGCCAGGAAGGCGCAGGACGCCGGCGCGCTGCTCATCGCCGTCGTCACCGAGGTGGTGTCGCTCGGCGCGGTGACGCCGCCCGGCGCCATGGGCGCCGACATCGTCGTCGCCGAGGGCCAGTCCATCGGCGTCGGCCTCAATTTCGGCGGACCCTATGTCGGCCTCTTCGCCACCAAGCAGAAATACGTCCGGCAGATGCCGGGCCGCCTCTGCGGCGAAACGGTGGATGCCGAAGGCAAGCGCGGCTTCGTGCTGACCCTCTCCACCCGCGAGCAGCACATCCGCCGCGAGAAGGCGACCTCCAACATCTGCACCAATTCCGGGCTGATGTGCCTCGCCTTCACCATCCACATGTCGCTGCTCGGGGAGAGCGGCCTGCGCCGCCTCGCTGCCGTCAACCACGCCAACGCCTGCGACCTCGCGGACCGCCTCGCCGACGTGGACGGCGTGACGGTGCTCAACAAGAGCTTCTTCAACGAATTCGCCATCCGCGTGCCCGGCGATGCGGCCAAGGTGGTGGAGAAGATGGCGAAGAGGGGCGTGCTGGCCGGCGTGCCGGGCTCCCGCCTGTGGCCGAAGACCAAGGGGGTGGCCGACGTCATCCTCGTCGCCAACACCGAAGTGAACACCGACGACGACCGCGCCGCCTTCGTGGCGGCGCTCGGCGCCAGCATCTGAGGAGCGGAACGATGTCCATGAACACCCAGGGTCGTCCCACCTCCGCCGGCGAGACCGGCACCGCCGCCGCCCACCCGACCTTCACCGGCAACAAGGCGCTGCAGATCGAAGAGGCGCTGATCTTCGAGATCGGCCGTCCGGAGGTCTCAGGCGTCGACATCCCTGAGCCGAAGAAGGTGAAGTCGCGCCTCGGCAAGCTCGCCCGCGACGAGGCCATCGGCCTGCCTGGCCTCACCGAGCCCGAGGCGATGCGCCACTACGTGCGGCTCAGCCAGAAGAACTTCGGCATCGACACCGGGCTGTTCCCGCTCGGCTCCTGCACCATGAAGCACAACGCCCGCCTCAACGAGAAGATGGCGCGGCTGCCGGGCTTCGGTGACGTCCACCCGCTCCAGCCGGTCTCCACCGTCCAGGGCGCGCTGCAGCTCATCGACACGCTGGCCCATTATCTCAAGGAACTGACCGGCATGCCGGCCGTCGCCATGAGCCCCAAGGCGGGCGCCCATGGCGAGCTCGCCGGCATGATGGCGATCAAGGCGGCGCTGGAAGCCAAGGGCGAGGGCCACCGCAAGATCGTGCTGGTGCCGGAATCGGCCCACGGCACCAACCCGGCCACCGCTGCCCTCATCGGCTTCGAGGTGCGCTCGGTGCCTGCCCAGGCCGACGGCACGGTGCACGTCTCCGACGTCAAGGCCGCGCTCGGCCCGGAGGTGGCGGCGATCATGCTGACCAACCCCAACACCTGCGGCATCTTCGAGAAGGAGATCGTGCAGATCGCCAAGGCGATCCATGACGCGGGGGCCTATTTCTACTGCGACGGCGCCAACTTCAACGCCATCGTCGGCAAGGCGCGCCCCGGTGATCTCGGCGTCGACGCCATGCACATCAACCTGCACAAGACCTTCTCGACGCCCCATGGCGGCGGCGGCCCGGGCTCGGGTCCGGTGGTGCTCTCCGAGCGCCTCGCCGCCTTCGTGCCCTATCCCTTCATCCGCGTCGGCAAGGGCTATGCCCTGGTCGAGGAGGGCGGCAAGCTGGCCAAGGGCGAGCAGCCCTTCGGACGCATGTCCGCCTTCCACGGGCAGATGGGCATGTTCGTGCGCGCCATGGCTTACATGCTCAGCCACGGCGCCGACGGCATGCGCCTCGCCTCCGAGGACGCGGTGCTCAACGCCAACTACATCCGCGCCTCGCTCGCCGACCTCATGAGCCTGCCCTTCGGCGACCAGCCCTGCATGCACGAGGCGCTGTTCGACGACGACTGGCTGAAGAACACCGGCGTCTCCACCCTCGACTTCGCCAAGGCGATGATCGACGAGGGCTACCACCCGATGACCATGTACTTCCCGCTCGTCGTCCACGGGGCCATGCTGATCGAGCCGACAGAGAGCGAGTCCAAGGCCTCCCTCGACCTCTTCATCGCGGCACTGCGCGACCTCGCCATGGCCGCCAAGCGCGGCGACGTCGACCGCTTCAAGGGCGCGCCCTATCACGCGCCCCGCCGGCGCCTGGACGAGACGCGGGCCGCCCGCACGCCGATCCTGCGCTGGACGAAGCCGGCGCCCTACGCCGAGGCGGCGGAGTAGCTCGCGGCAGTGGCCCCTGAAACGTCAGAAGCCCGGCCGATGGCCGGGCTTCGTCGTTTGGAGCGATGTCAGGAGCCTCAGGCCGCGCGCTGGTGCCGCCCCTCGCCGATCTCCTCGACGATCTTGGCGACGAAGGCCGGCAGGTCCTTCGGCGAGCGCGAGGTGATGATGCCCTCGTCAGTCACGACCTCCTTGTCGACCCAGGAGGCGCCGGCATTCTCGATGTCGGTGCGGATCGAGGCGTAGGACGTCATCTGGCGGCCGTCCGCCGCGCCGGCCTCGGCCAGCAGCCAGGGCCCGTGGCAGATCGCCGCCACGATCCGGCCGTCGGCGACGAAGCTCTTGATGATCGCGATGACCTTCTCCTCGACCCGGAGCTTGTCCGGGTTGATGACGCCGCCCGGCAGGACGAGGGCGTCGTAGGATGCGGCGTCGACCTTGTCGAGCGTCGTGTCGACCTTCACCGGCTGGCCCCAGTCGGCGCCGTCCCAGCCCATGATCTCGCCCTCCTTCAGCGTCTTGGCGGGGGCGGCGACGTGGACGGTGGCGCCGCGGTCGCGCAGCTCCTTCAGCGGCACTTCGAGCTCGGACTGCTCGAAGCCGTCGGTGGCGAGGATGAGCACTTTCGCGCGGGCGATATCGGTCATGGGCAGAACTCCTGGGAAAGGGGGATCCCAGGACGAACGAGGCGGGGCGGGCAGGGGTTCCGTCCGCGGCGACCTAGCGCACCGGAAGCGGCCGCGCGCAGCGGTGATAGGTTCGGGATATCTGGCTGCCCCGGTAGCTCACCATCAACTGGTCGCCGAGCCCCATGAGTGACACGCCGCCCTCATAGCGGCGGCCGCCCTTCACCTCGACGCAGTGTCCACGGCCCTCGAAGATGCCGTCGGCGACGATGCGGATACGGGCGAAGGTGCAGGTGGCATGAAAGAGCTGGACGGCCCGTGCTTCCACCCTGATCCGGCCCCGGCTGTCGGCACGCGTGCAGGCCTCGGGGTCGGCTCCCCAGGTGCCGTGGATTTCGTCCGGCATGGCGGCGGCGGGGACGGCGGGCGTCGCGCCGGCAGGTGAGGAGATCAGGGGGAGGACGAGGAGAGCGAGGCGGAGCATCGAAGCACCGGGCTTGGCCAGACGACGCTCTTCTCGCACGGACCCGTTTCTGGCCCGTGCCGCGGGAAGGGGCGGGGAGGCCCGCGCCCGTTTCACCGCCTTAGGGTCAACGCACCGGAAGCGGCCGCTCGCAGCGCTGGTACCGCGTGTCGTCGCCGCCATTGAGGGCGACGACGAGGCTGGTCGGCCCCTCGAGCCTGAGACGCACGCTGCCCCGCTCGGTGGTCGTCTCACCCTCGCCGCGGCAGCGGCCGTGGCCGGAAACTGCGCCGTTGCGATGTGAGCGGAACCGGCTGAGGCTGCAGGAGGAGGCGAAGAAGGTGACCGATCGCGCCTTGACCTCCACGCGGCCGTCGTCGCTTTCCTCGGTGCATGACCGCGCCTCGTACCCCCAGGTGCCGATCATGGCTGGCGGGAAGGCGCGGATCGCCTCCCGCGCCGGCGCGGCAGAGGCATTGATCGCGAGAATGGCAGCCGAGACGAGGGAGGGCAGGGCGGATCGTTTCACCGAAGGTCCAGACTTGCTAGGGAGATCATGACGGGCTGTGGCTTGGCCACGGCGACAGGAGCGCTCTCGCTATGGCACGACCGTTTCAGGCTATCGCCGCTGCGGCGGTTCTCATGCTGGCGCCGTTGTTGTCGGCGGTCGGCGCCTCCGCCCAGCAAGGGGCCCTGGCGATCGACGGTGCCGCCGCGCGCGAGGCCCTCGCCCGTTTCGAAGGGCTGGCGCAGGCGGTCAGGCCCGCCGGCCAGATGCCGCGCATCACCGACCCGGCCGTGCGCCAGGCGCTGGCCACGATCTGGGACGTGAGGCCCCTCGATCCCGCCCGCCGCGCCAGCGAAGCGGACCTGCCGGTGCTGATGCCCTACTGCGAGGCGGGAAGCCAGGTCCTGAGGTCCTATTTTCTGTTCAATCCGCGTGGAACGGGTGCCCCGGATGCCGCAGCGAACTTGCAGACCTACGGCGATGAAATCATGTCCGGCTTCGCCTTCTCGGTGCGCTGTTCCGGCGCGACGCTGGAGGCGGCCACCGCCTTCATGGGTTCCCTTCCCGCCGACCAGATGAACCAGGTCCGCCGGGATGGCTGGAACCGCCTGCGCCTCGGCGCGACACAGGTCATCCGGGGGACCCTGATGATGCTGGGTGATGCGAGCCTCTCGTCCGTCCATGCGGACGCGCTCGCCCGCGCCCTGAGCGACTCCGCGCCGCGCTATGCCGCCGGGCTGGAGCCGGCCGAGCGGCAGGCCATCGTCGAGGTGACCCGCACCATCCTGCCCGCCGTGCGCCTGGCGCCGGTGAGGGAGCGGCTGGAGGGCTTTGCGGGGGTGCTCTCCGGCCGCTGAGGCCGCTCCGCCCTTGCCTTTCAGCCCGCCTTCCCCTTAAGAGACGGCCATGCGCATCGCCGCCCGCTCCGCTTCGCGAATTACCGGCCCGGCCTCCTGAAGGCCGCGCGGCCCTCGCGCGTGTGTCCGGAGGTCCGGGGTTCCAGCTCTCACCCGATCCGATACCTGCGGCCTGCCGCCGCCATTCCCGGCCGATCACCCCATGTCCGACACGTCCAAGACCTCCGCTGACGCAGCGTCCGAGACCTTCGATTACTCCAAGACCCTGCTGCTGCCCGAGACGCCCTTTCCGATGCGCGCCGGCCTGCCGGAGAAGGAGCCGCAGATCCTCAAGGCCTGGGAGGAGATGGACCTCTACGGGCGCCTGCGCCGCGCCGCCCGCGGCCGCCACCGCTTCGTGCTGCACGACGGCCCGCCCTACGCCAACGGCCATCTCCACATCGGCCACGCGCTCAACAAGATCCTCAAGGACATGGTGACGAAGTCGCAGCAGATGCTGGGCTTCGACAGCGACTACGTGCCGGGCTGGGACTGCCACGGCCTGCCGATCGAGTGGAAGATCGAGGAGGAGTACCGTTCCAAGGGCAAGAACAAGGACGAGGTGCCGGTCGTCGAGTTCCGCCAGGAATGCCGGGCCTTCGCCACCCACTGGCTGACCGTCCAGCGCGAGGAGTTCAAGCGGCTCGGCGTCGTCGGCGACTGGGCCAACCCCTACCAGACCATGACCTTCCACGCCGAGGCGCAGATCGCCGAGGAGATCCTGAAGTTCGCCGCCTCCGGCCAGCTCTACCGCGGGTCCAAGCCGGTCATGTGGTCGGTGGTGGAAAAGACCGCGCTGGCCGAAGCCGAGGTCGAGTATCACGACTACCAGAGCGACATGATCTGGGCGGCCTTCCCGGTACGCCAGGTCGGATCGATCGGTGCAGATGCGCGCGCCGTCGCAGATAAGCTCGCGCTGCTCCGCCACTCCTCCGTCGTCATCTGGACCACGACGCCCTGGACCATCCCCGGCAACCGGGCGATCTCCTATTCCAGCCGCATCGCCTACGGCCTCTACCGCGTCATGGCGGCGCCGGCGGACAACTGGGCGCGCGTCGGCAACACCTACCTGCTCGCGAAGTCCCTGGCCGAAAGCGTCTTCAAGCAGGCCAAGGTCGAGGGCTTCGAACTCGTCGCCGACGTCTCGGCGGAGGAACTCGCCGGCATCACCTGCGCCCATCCGCTCGCCAATCTCGGCTACGGTTTCGAAGTGCCCCTGCTCGACGGCGACCACGTGACGGATGACGCCGGTACCGGCTTCGTCCACACCGCGCCCGGCCACGGCCGCGAGGACTTCGACATCTGGATGGCCAACGGCCGCATCCTCGCCGAGCGCGGCATCGAGACCCGCATCCCCTACACCGTCGACGGCGACGGCCGCTTCACCGCGGAAGCGCCGGGCTTCGAGGGCCGTCAGGTCATCACCGACAAGGGCGACAAGGGCGACGCCAACCCGGCCGTCATCGAGGCCCTGTCGGCGGCCGGCAACCTCGTCGCGCGCGGTCGCCTGAAGCACCAGTATCCCCATTCCTGGCGCTCCAAGAAGCCGGTCATTTTCCGCAACACGCCCCAGTGGTTCATCGCCATGGACAAGCCCTATGCGGACGGCACGACGCTCCGCCAGCGGGCGCTGAAGGCCATCGGCGAGACCCAGTGGGTGCCGGAATCGGGTGAAAACCGCATCCGCGGCATGATCGAGAACCGGCCGGACTGGGTGGTCTCGCGCCAGCGCGCCTGGGGCGTGCCCATCGCCGTCTTCGTCCACCGCGACAGCGGCGAGATCCTCAAGGACGAGGCCGTCAACCTGCGCATCGCCGAGGCCTTCCGTCAGGAGGGCGCCGACGCCTGGTTCAAGGCGGGGGCGAAGGAGCGCTTCCTCGGTCCGCAATACGACGCCGCGGACTGGGACAAGGTCGACGACGTCCTCGACGTCTGGTTCGATTCCGGCTCCACCCACGCCTTCACCCTGGAGAGCCCGCAGGACTTCCCGAATTTCGAGGGCCTGAAGCGCAAGGTCGACGGCGGCGCCGACACCGTCATGTATCTGGAGGGCTCCGACCAGCACCGCGGCTGGTTCCATTCCTCCCTGCTGGAGAGCTGCGGCACGCGCGGCCGGGCTCCCTATGACGTGGTGCTGACCCACGGCTTCGTGCTCGACGGCGAGGGCCGCAAGATGTCGAAGTCGCTCGGCAACACGGTCGCCCCGCAGGACGTCATCAAGCAGTCCGGCGCCGACATCCTGCGCCTGTGGGTGGCCGCCTCCGACTATTCGGACGACCTGAGGATCGGCAAGGAGATCCTGCAGACGACGTCGGACGCCTATCGCAAGCTGCGCAACACCATCCGCTGGATGCTCGGCGCGCTCGCCCATCACGACGGGTCGGCCCTGCCGGCGGCCGTAGCCCTGCCGGAGCTCGAGCGGCTGATGCTGCACCGGCTCGCCGACCTGTCGCCGCAGATCCACGAGGCCTACGCCGCATACGACTACAAGAAGGTCTTCGCGCTCCTGACCCAGTTCATGAACGTCGACCTCTCCGCCTTCTATTTCGACATCCGCAAGGACCGCCTCTACTGCGACCCCGTCTCGTCGCCCGAGCGCAAGGCGACGCTGGCGGTGATCGAGGAGATCTTCCGCGCGGTCACGACCTGGCTGGCGCCCATTCTCTCCTTCACGGCGGAAGAGGCCTGGTGGGACCGCTACGGCCGCGACGGCTCGGTCCATCTCGCCGGCTTTTACGAAGCCGACGCCGCTTGGCGCGATACCGCACTCGAAGAGAAGTGGGAGAAGGTCCGGCGCGTGCGCCGCGCCGTCACCGGCGCCCTGGAAGTGGAGCGCGCCGCCAAGCGGCTCGGCTCGTCACTGGAGGCCGCCCCCGTCGTGCACATCGCCGAGCCGGACCTGCTGGCGGCCCTGGAAGGCGTCGACCTCGCCGAGGTCGCCATCACCTCCGGCATCCGCATCGTCGCGGGCGAGGGGCCTGGCGAGGCCTTCCGGGCCGAGGACATCAGGGGCGTGGCCGTCGTCCCCGCCAAGGCGGGCGGCGTCAAATGCGCCCGGTCGTGGAAATATTTCGAACCCGCCACCGCCGATCCCGATTTCCCCGACATCACGCCGCGCGATGCCGCGGCGATGCGCGAGTGGAAGCAGCGCCACGCCATGTGACCAGCCGGTGGCGGGGAACCTCCGCTCCGCTCACGCGTCTGACAGTCAGCCCCGCGGACGGCCGCCCGTCCGTGGAGGGCTGCCCGCGGTACTTTCCCTTAAGCGGAAACACGTGGGGGCAAAGCCCGATCCCCATCCGGGCCGGGTATGCGATCATGGCGAATCACCAGCAGGGACGGGTCATGGCCCCATCCGCCGACACCAATGACGACGGAATGAGCCGCAGCGGGGACGCAACGCGCTATGCCGTCGTGTCCTTCGTCCAGAAGGGGTCGCGCATGGTGGCGGAAGACATCCACTACCTCGACACCTATCCGCAGGCGCAGGCCGTGGCAAAATTCGTCTCGTCGCGGCGGCCGGGCGTTCTCGTCCTGTCGGTGTCGCCTGCGCCCGAGGGCGAGGATCCCGAGATCGTCGTCCTGGACCAGGTCGGCGCCGGACTGGCGAGCGCGACCGCTACGGTGCATTAGAAAAAGGCTGCGCGGCGCCGCGGACGGCACCACGATTGACGTCCATCAAGGCCGGACCGCGGGGCCAGCCTCGTCGCCTTCGGCGAAATCAGGCCAGCTTCAGCTGATCGGCCGACTGCTTGCCGGTGCGGCGGTCGGTGGCCAGCTCATACGACACCTGCTCGCCCTCACGCAGGTCGTTCAGACCGGCGCGCTGCACGGCGGAGATGTGGACGAAAACGTCCTTTCCGCCGTCGGACGGCTGGATGAAGCCGTAGCCCTTCTGGGGGTTGAACCACTTAACGGTCCCGGTCGCCATGGAATGCTCCTCGATGTTTGGCGGTGGAGGGATTTGTCAGGCAGCCCGTCGCCGGGGCTGCGGACGCCTGGCAGGCGCCGGCGGCGGGCGGGTATCGCCACGTGCCGAGGCCTGGATGGGAGACCCGGCGACGGCGAGGCGCACGCGGGTCAGCTTTTCGATGGCGGCGAGATGGCCGCGCTCGCTGGGGTCGCAGAAGGCGAGGGCGATGCCCGTCCGGCCAGCCCGGCCGGTGCGGCCGATGCGGTGGACGTAGCTCTCCGGCTCGTTCGGCAGGTCGAAGTTGATGACGTGCGTCACCTCGGCCACGTCGATGCCGCGGGCGAAGAGGTCGGTCGCCACCAGGATGCGGCACTCGCCGGCCTTGAAGGCGGCGAGGGCCCGCTGGCGGGCGTTCTGGCTCTTGTTGCCGTGGATGGCGTCGGCCGAGAAACCCGACTTCAGGAGCTGGCCGGCGAGCCGGTTGGCGCCGTGCTTGGTGCGGGTGAAGACGACGACGCGGGCGAGGGCCGGGTCGGTCAGGAGCTTCTCGAGCAGACTGCGCTTGTCAGCGGTGCCGACGTGATAGACGTGCTGCTCGATCGCCTCCACCGTGACGGTCTCGGGCGTCACCTCGACGCGCATCGGCTCCCACAGCATGTCGCGGGCGAGCTTGGCGACCTCGGTCGGCATGGTCGCGGAGAACAGCATGGACTGCCGCTGGTCCGGCAGCTTGGCGATGATCTTCTTCACGTCGCGGATGAAGCCCATGTCGAGCATGCGGTCCGCCTCGTCGAGGACGAGGTGGGTCACCGTGTCGAGGCGCACCAGGCCCTGGTTCATCAGGTCGATGAGGCGGCCGGGGGTGGCGACGAGGATATCGATCCCGCGGGCCAGCGCATCGGCCTGCGGCTTCTGGCCGACGCCGCCGAAGATGACGGTGTGGCGCAGCTTCAGGTTCTTCGACAGACGGGCGACGCTCTCGGAGATCTGCAGGGCGAGTTCGCGCGTCGGGGCGAGGACGAGGGCGCGCACGCCCTTGGCCGGCGGCCGCACCAGGTCTTCCGACAGGTGCTGCAGGATCGGCAGCGCGAAGGCCGCCGTTTTGCCGGTTCCGGTCTGGGCGATGCCGATCAGGTCGTGATCGTCCAGCAGGTGCGGGATGGCCTTGGCCTGGATGGGCGTCGGGGTGGCGTAGCCGGCTTCGTGCAGGGAACGCAGGAGGGGCTCGGCGAGGCCGAGGTCCGCAAAAGTTCGATTGTTCAAGAAAAAAAGTCTTTCAAGCCTACCGGAAACGCGCTGTCGCGTCCTCCAGGTCAAAGTCACGAACCGCGCGCCGGGCGGCCCAGACGAAATTGTCGCACCGGATCTCCGGTTGTCGACGCCTGGTTACTCACAAAGGCGGCGCAGCGCAGTCACGACGATGGTGATCCAAGGATGGGGCAGGTTTCCGCATTCGTCAAGCCCGGTTGCAAAAAATAGGTCTATGGGGGCGATGAATAGTGCCAAGTCTTACGCAATTCTTCTTTTGAACCTGTTGAATTCGGCAAAATTATTCCAAGCAGTAGAACAGCCGGGGGAGCATGTCCCGCGTGCGGCGCAGGCCGGGCCCGCCCGCGGTGGTTTGCCACACGACGCCGTGGCGGGGTCCGGTACGGGCGTCTCGACCGTGCGGCCGATTGCCGAGGCTCCCGCCGCCGACTACTGATGACCGCGAGGCGCCGACGGCCCCGCGCATCCGCGCCGCCGATGGGCGCGACCGAGGAGGTCCATCCATGCCGACGACCAGCCGCCAGATCCTGCTCGCCAGCCGCCCGCACGGCGAGCCGACCGCCGCCAATTTCTCCATCGCCGAGACGGCGCTGGCGGAGCCGGGGCCCGACCAGGTCCTGCTGAAGATCCGCTATCTCTCGCTCGACCCCTATATGCGCGGACGCATGAACGACGCCAAGTCCTATGCCGCGCCGGTGCCGGTCGGCGGCGTCATGGAAGGCGGCACGGTGGCCGAGGTCGTCGCCTCGAACAGCGACCGCTTCCGCCCCGGCGACATCGTCCTGTCCCATTCCGGCTGGCAGAGCCACGCCGTCGCCGATGCCAAGGACCTGCGCAAGGTGGACCCCACCGCGGCTCCGATCTCCACCGCCGTCGGTGTGCTCGGCATGCCCGGCATGACCGCCTATACCGGCCTCCTCACCATCGGCCAGCCGAAGCCGGGGGAGACCGTCGTCGTCGCCGCGGCCACCGGCCCGGTCGGCTCGGCCGTCGGCCAGATCGCCAAGATCAAGGGCGCCCGCGCGGTGGGCATCGCCGGCGGCGCCGACAAGGTCCGGGCCCTCACCGAGGAGTTCGGCTTCGACGTCGCCCTCGACCATCGCTCGCCGACCTTCGCGGCCGACCTCAAGGCGGCCTGCCCGGACGGCATCGACGTCTATTTCGAGAATGTCGGCGGCCACGTCTTCGACGCGGTCTTCCCGCTGCTCAACTTCTTCGCCCGCATCCCGGTCTGCGGTCTCATCGCCCAGTACAATGCGACCTCGCTGCCCGACGGGCCGGACCGCCTGCCGCTCTTGATGCGCGACGTGCTGACGAAGCGCCTGAACTTCCGCGGCTTCATCGTCCGCGACTTCGCCGACCAGTCCAAGGCGTTCTTCACTGACATGAGCCGCTGGATCGCCGAGGGCAAGGTCAAGTATCGCGAGGACGTCGTCGAGGGGCTCGACAAGGCGCCGGAGGCCTTCATCGGCCTCCTCAAGGGCAAGAACTTCGGCAAGCTGGTGGTGAAGGTCGCCTGAGGCGCGACGCCCGCGCCGGCTCAGGCCGGCGCGGTGGCGAGGGCGAGGGTCGTCTCCGCCACGCCCTTGTCCGCAGGCCGGGATGGCAGGCCGGCGCCCTTGGCGAGGGAGGCGACCGCCGCGGCGACGCCGCCTTCGCCGTGGGGGATGTCGAGGGCCTGCAGCGCCATCTCGATCGCCGAGAGGGTGCCGAGCACCATGGGCGCGTTGACATGGCCCATATGGGCGATGCGGAAGGCGCGACCGGCGAGGTCGCCGATGGCCGAGCCCAGCGTCACGCCGCAGATCTGCTGGGCATAGGCCGAGATCGCTCCGGCATCGGCGCCGTTGACGACGACCGGCGTCACCGAGGGCGACCGGTGGGCGGGATCGATGATGTTGCAGGAGACGACCTGCCCCTCCGCCCATTTGCCGATGGCCGCATGGGTCGCCTCGGCGAGCAGGGCGTGGCGCTTCCACACCGCAGGCAGGCCCTCCTCCATGATCATGTCGAGGGCGGCGCGCAGCGCGAAGAGCAGGTGCTCCGGCGGGGTGCCGCAGTACTTCATGTAATGCTCGGCCCCCTGGCGGGCGGTCCAGTCCCAGTAGAGCGTCTTCATGTCGGCTTTCGCATGGGCCTTGTGCGCCTTGTCGTTGGCGGCGACGAAGGCGAGGCCGGGCGGGGTCATCAGGCCCTTCTGCGAGGCCGACATGGCGACGTCGACGCCCCAGGCGTCCATCTCGAAGTTCATGCAGGCGAGCGAGGCGACGCCGTCCACCATGAACAGGGCGGGATGGCCGGCGGCGTCGATGGCCCGGCGCACGGCCTGCACGTCGTTGGCGACGCCCGAGGCCGTGTCGACCTGGACCATGAGGATGGCCTTGATCGCGTGGTCGCGGTCGAGCCTGAGCCGCGCCTCGACCGTCGCCGGATCGATGGCGGCGCGCCAGGAGCCTTCGAGCACCTCGACGTCGGCGCCCATGAAGGCGGCCATCTGGCCCCAGCCCACCGCGAAGCGGCCGCTGGCGAGGACGAGCACCTTGTCGCCGCGCGACAGCACGTTGGAGATCGCCGCCTCCCAGCCGCCATGGCCGTTGGCGGCGTAGATGTAGGTGCGCGCCGTGGTGGCGAAGACGCGCTTCAGGTCCGCGAGCAGGCTGTCGGTGAGTGCCACCATCGGGCCCGAATAGATCTCCTCGGCCGGGCGCATCATGGCCTGCAGCACGCGGTCGGGAATGTTGGTCGGGCCGGGAATGGCGAGAAGGCTGCGGCCGTTGGCGACGCTCATGGATGGTCCTTTGCCGGGATCAGCGGAAATCCTGTCGCAAATGGCCTAGACGGCGGCGCGGCGGCGGGCAAGAGCCGCGGCGGCGGAACTGCCGCGCGCCTCGCCGCCCGGTCAGAGCACCAGAATGCCGGCCGTCACCAGCGCCAGGATGACGAGCGTGGCGCCGAGGAAGACGGCCACGTGCCGCCAGCCGATGGTCAGGATGGCGGTGAGCGACGTGCCGAGGCCGAGCGCGGCGATGGCGATGAGCAGGCCGGCATTGGAGAGCTGGACGAGCCAGGGCTTCACCGCGGCATAGGGGGCCGCCAGCGCCGGCACCGACGGCAGGATCGAATTGACCACCACCAGGGCGAGGAAGACCAGCGCGAAGACGGGCACCGGCACCCGCGCCTCGCCCGCCGCCCCGCCGCGCCTTGCGAACCACCAGCCGATGGCGAGGACCACCGGCAGCAGCAGGAAGACCCGGAACAGCTTCACCACGACGGCGGTGTTGCCCACCGGCTCCGAGACGGCATAGCCGGCGCCCACCACCTGGGCCATGTCGTGGATGGTGGCGCCGAGGAGGATACCCGTCTGCGTCGCATCGAAGCCGAGCGCCACGGCGAGCGGCGGATAGGCGAGCATGACCAGCGTCGACAGGGCGTTGGCAGCGACCACGGTGAAGGCCGTATCGGCGGCCTTGGCTGGATAGTTCGGCACGACGGTGGTGGTGGCGAGCGTCGCCGAGGCGCCGCAGACCGCCGTCGCCGCGCCGGCGAGCGCGCCGTAACCGTCGGCGACGCCGAGGCGGCGCGCCAGCCAGACGGCGCCGGCGATGGTCGCCGCCATCGACCCCACCACCAGCACCAGCGTGCCGAGGCCGAGGCCGACGATGTCGCCGAAGGCGATGCGCAGCCCCAGCAGCGCGATGGCCCAGCGCAGCAGCTTCTTCACCGCGAAGGTGAGCCCCGGCTCGAAGACCGGCCGTGCCGCAAGGGGATGCAGTACGATGCCGATGACGAGGGCGATGACCATGACCGGAAGCGCCAGCCGGCCGCCGGTCGCCTGGCCCAGCAGCGGCTCGGCGAGGACGGCCGCCACCCCGACGCCCGCCGCCAGCACGAAGCCCGGCATCAGCAGGCGCGGCATCGCCATGGCTTGGACGGTCATGCAGGTCCCCCGGAGGCCAGCGCGAAGATGGCGAGGCGCGCGTGACCGGTGTCGCGGATCTCGCGCAGCGCGAACCCCAGATCGACCAGAATCTGCCTGGAGACAAGATTGTTTTCGCGCGTCACCGCCATGACAGGATGAATGTTCTGCTGTTCCGCGAATTTGAGAACGGCTATTGCGCCTTCCTTGGTGTAGCCCCGGCTGCGGTGCTCGGGCATCACCGCGTAGCGCATCGCCACGCCGACGCCCTCGTCGTGGTCCCACAGCCCGACGATGCCGACGAAGGCGCCGTCCTCCCGCCGCCGCATCACGAAGACGCCGTAGCCACGGCTGTCCCAGGTAGCCCGATAGGTGTCGAGCTGGGCGCGCGTTTCGGCCTCGGTCAGCACGCCATGTTTCAGCTTGCCGCCGACCTCGGGGTGGGCGGTGAGACGGCAGAGGTCGGCGAAGTCGGTCTCGGCCACGGGCGCGAGGCGGAGGCGGTCGGTGTCCAGGCTCTCGGGGTTCACGCGGCTTGTCTCCTCGTCCGGCGAGGGCCGGTCCATCTGCGCTTGTATATCGCCACCGCCCGTGGCGTCAGCCGCGCGAACGTCAGGGGGGGCCGGCGATTTCAGCCCTCCCGGCAGCGACCGGCGCCCCTCCGTTCCGGCGGGTTGACGCTGGCCGACCAACCGGGCGACATCGGGGGCCACGATTGAGATCCCCTTCATGTCAGATCCCCGCCTCGCGCCGCGCGCCCTCGTGCCGCTGCTCGTCGTCTTCGCCGCGATCGGACCCATGGCGCTGAACCTGCCCCTGCCGGCGGTTCCGGGCCTGGCGCGCTATTTCGAAACCGATCCCGGTACGATCCAGCTCACCATCACCCTCTATCTCGCCGGCATGGCCGTGGCGCAGCTCTTCCTCGGGCCCCTGTCCGACCGTTACGGCCGCCGTCCCGTCATCATCGGTGCGCTGGCCGTCACGGCCGCCATGAGCCTCTTCGCTGCGCTCGCCGCCAGCGCCGCCATGCTCATCGTCGCCCGCGTGCTGCAGAGCTTCGGCGCCTCCGCCGGCCAGGTCATCGGCCGCGCCATCATCCGCGACGTCTTCGACAAGGACCGTGCCGCCTCGATGATCGGCTGGGTCACCATGGCCATGGTGGTGGCGCCCATGGTCTCCCCCTCCATCGGCGGACTGATGACGGAGACGATCGGCTGGCGCTGGGTCTTCGCCGCCACGGCCTGCATCGCGCTCGTCACCCTGGCGCTCGCCGTCGTCCGCCTGCCGGAGACCCGCGCCGTCGTTTCCTCGCCGAGCTTCGGGCAACTCCTCCGGGACGCCGGCGGGCTCTGCCGAAACCGCTTTTTCGTTGGTTATCTTCTGATCGGCGCCCTCTCCTCCGTCACCTTCTTCTCCTTCGTCGGCGGCGCCCCCCACGTCACCGTCACGATCATGGGCCAGTCCTCCACCGTCTATGGCCTGTGGTTCATGGTGAACGCCTGCGGCTACATGGCGGGGAACGCGATCTGCGGCCGCTACGCCGCGCGCTTCGGCTCCGACCGGCTGATCCGCTGGGGCAGCGCCATGATGGTGATGATGGCGCTGGTGCAGTTCGCCATCGCCCTGGCGGGCTGGATGGTCCATCCCGCCTGGCTCTTCCTGCCGCAGGCGGGGATCGCCTTCGCCAACGGCCTGCAATTGCCCGGTTCCATCGCCGGCGCGGTCAGCGTGCGGCCGGAGGCGGCGGGCTCCGCCTCCGGCATCGTCGGCTTCGCTCAGATGGGGCTCGGCGCCATCGCGGCGCAGATCGCCGGCACCCTGGTGGGCACGACCATGAGTCCCGTGCCCATGGTGGCGTTGTCGGTCGTCGGCGCGGTCGGCGCCTTCGCTGCGGTGGCGCTCATCCGCCGCCGCGACGCCTATTGAGCCCTCGTCAGCTCACGCCGGCATAGCGCCCGGGGCGGTGGTTCATGCCGACGATGGCGCACAGGACGGTGACCCCGGCCACCGACAGCGCCACGAGGTCGAAACTGATGACGGCGGTCGCCGCCAGCATGACCAGCATGTCGACCCCGAGCTGGAAATAGCCGGCACGCAGGCCGTGCCGCTCCTGCAGGTAGTAGGCGAGGATGCTGACGCCGCCGAGGCTCATGCCGTGGCGGAACAGGATGAGGAGGCCGATGCCGAACAGGCCGCCGCCGACGATGGCGGCATAGACGGGGTTGAGATGGCCGATCTCCAGCCAGAAGGGCATCAGTCGTGAGAAGACCGAGACCAGAAGAACCGCCGCCAGGGTCTTGACCGTGAAGGCCCAGCCGAGCCTGAGCAGTGACAGGGCGAAGAAGGGCAGGTTCACCAGCAGGAACAGGGCGGAGAAATTGAGCGGCGTCGCGTAGCTCAGCAGGAGGGCTATGCCCACAGTGCTCCCCGTCAGCAGCGAGGACTTGGCGTAGAAGGCGATGCCGAGGGCGACGAAGAGCGTGCCCAAGACGAGGGCGATGGCGTCTTCGTGGATCCGGTGGCGCAGCACGTGCTCCGACATGGCGCGACTCCTTATTGCAGTGCAACAATAGCAGAAACGGAGGCGGCAGGTCGCGCCCATCTTGTGGGCAGGCCTGCATTCAATGCAGGCGCGGGCTCAGGGGTCGACCGGATCGGTCGCCTGCAGCACCACGAACCACGGCGCCGCTTCCGGATGGCACAGGGGACCGATCCGCCCCTCGGCAGGGCAGGCACCGCCGCGCCGCGGCCGGGCCAGAATGCCTCGCCGGTCGGTCTTCAGCTCGCGCCGCGCCACCGATTGCAGCACGTTGCCGCCGACCAGCGTCGCCAGCCGGCGGCGGGCATCCGTCGCCACCACCACGTCGCAGTGGAGGTTCCACACCGGGCGCTCACCCGCCGCCAGGGCCGGTACAAGGCCGGCGAAGTCGCCGGGGCCGTCGTGGCGGTGCAGGCACAGGAGGTCGCCCGGCCGCAGCGGCGTCAGCCGCGGGTCGCAGGCCCGGTAGAAGGCGCCTGCCGACAGCCCTTGCGCCTCGTCGCGGCTGCGCCGCGCCGCTTCGGCGACATAGTCGAGATGGGCCATGGCCGCCTGGAAGCGCAGCCGCGACACGCCGGCGGTCACCACCACGTGGGACACGAAGGCGGCGGACCAGGGAATGTCCGAAGCCGCGGCGCGAAAGGCCGCCTGCGCCAGCGCCTCGCGCTCGGCCTCGGGCAGGCTGGTGCCGCGCAGGCGGGCGAGAATCTCGGCGAGCGGCACCAGTTCCCCCGTGCCCGGTGCCGTCGCGTCCTCCGCCAGGCGTGGGAAGCGGCGGACCTGCAGCGGCCCGTCGCCCAACGGCCCCAGCGTCTCCCAGTAGCGCATGACCTGCCGCCAGGGAGCGCCGCGCCCGGCTGCCTCGTCGCGCGTCGCATCCGCTTCGACCGCCCCGAAGCGGACCAGTGCCCCGCCCGGCGCGATAACGTGGCCGCCGAAGGCCTCATGCTCACGCACCGCCGTCCCGGCGACGGCCAGCGCCGCGGGGGAGGGAGGCGCCGTGCCGGTGGCGCGGCACAGCCTGTCGAGCCGGCCTCGATCCGCCGCGGTGAAGGCCGCCGTCTCGGCGTCCGCCGGCCCCGAGGATGCGAGAAGGCCGGCGAGCAGCAGGGCGGCGCCCCCGCGCCGGTGGCTGCGCCGCCTTGGCCGGCGCTGTGCGTCTTCTCGCGTCATGGGCGGAGAACAGCAGGATTCCGCTTCCGTGGCGAGCCCGCCGGCTGCACCGCCGTTCCCGACCTGTGGCTCCCCGCCGCCGGCCGGCCTGCCGCTCGCCGCGGCCGCTCCCGTCGAGCCGCCGCGCCCCGCGGTAGCCGGGGAGGGAACGAAAGCGGGCCTCGCGCATTCCTGTTCGCTGACGGGCGCATCTCGTCGCCACCATCGTCTCCCCTGAACTCCGAGGTTTGCCAATGGCCGCCACCGTCGCCAGGGACCTGCGCACGGGCCGATCCCCCTGGATGTCGCGACCGCTCGCCGCCATTCCTACCCTCGAACTGACCCGGGACCTCACGGCGGACGTGGTCGTGATCGGCGCCGGCATTTCCGGGGCGATGGTGGCGGATGCGCTGACCGATGCCGGGCTCGACGTCGTCATCCTCGATCGCCGCGGGCCTCTGCTCGGCTCCACGCCCGCCTCCACCGCCCTGCTGCAATACGAGATCGACACGCCGCTGACCAAGCTCGCCGCCCGCATCGGGCTCGACCGGGCGGAGCGCATCTGGCGGCGCTCCAAGCTGGCCCTCGGCGCACTGCGGGAGCGCGCCGTGCATCTCGGGATCAGCGCAGACCTCGCCGATCGCGACACGCTCTATCTCGCCGGCGACCTGCTCGACCGCGAGGCGCTCGCGCTGGAGGCCGATGCGCGTAGGAGGGCCGGGTTCGAGGTCTCGCTGCTGACCGGCCCGGCGGTGCGCGAGCGCTACGGCATCGCGGGACGGCCGGCGATCCTCGGCCACGGCAACCTCGCCGCCGATCCGCGCCGCCTCGCCGCCGGGTTCCTCCGTGCGGCGCTGGGGCGCGGCGCCAGGCTCTACGCTCCGGTGACTGCGGCGCAGGTGGAGGCGACCGCGGGCGGCGTCTCCGTGGAGACCGAGGAAGGTCCGGTGGTGCGCGCCACGACTCTCGTCTTCGCCACGGGCTATGAACTGCCGCGAAAGGTGCCGCGCAAGGTCCACCGGGTCGTCTCGACCTACTGCCTCGCCACCCGACCGCAACCGCGGGCCTTCTCGCCCGACCTTCCCTTCGTCTGGGAGGCGTCGGAGCCCTACCTCTACCTGCGGTCCGATCACGAGGGGCGCATCATCTGCGGCGGCGAGGACGAGGACCTCGCGGACGAGGAAACCCGCGACGCGCTGCTGCCGGTCAAGATCAAGACGATTCAGGCGAAGCTGGAGGCCGTCCTCCCCGGCATCGACACCGAGGCCGACTACGCCTGGTGCGGCTCCTTCGGCGCCTCCGAAACTGGCACGCCCTCGATCGGACCGGTGCCGCGCATGCCCGGCTGCTACGCCGTCCTCGGCTATGGCGGCAACGGCATCACCTTCTCGATGATGGCGGCGCAGATCCTGCGGGGGCAGATCGCGGGAACCGGCGATCCCGACGCCGACCTCTTCAGCTTCCGGCGCCGGTTCTGACCTATTTGTCGTTGGAGGCGTTGAGGTCCTCGACCGGTAGCGCCTTTCCCGCCTCCGGCGGTTCGGCGCGGTGGTTGCCGGTCTTCATCTCGTCCTTGTCGCGGGGTGTCGGCGGCCGCGGCGGCACCTGTCCGTCGTCGCGCGGAACGGGGGCGGTCTGGTCGGGATCGTCCATGGCTGTCCTCCTCGGGTCGGATGACCAACGAAAGGCGGCCGGACGGGTTCCCGAAGGGGATCAGGAAGGCTCCCAGCCGTCCTTCGCCAGCACCTCGCCCGCAAGATAGAGACTGCCGGTGATGAGCACGCGCGGCGGCAGGCGGCCGGGCTCGCTCTTCACGGCGGCGAGCGCCGCTTCGAGGCTGTCGCAGGCCGTGGCGTCGAGGCCCGCCGCCCGCGCCGCCTCGGCGAGGGCGGGGGCGGAAAGGGCCGCCGGATAGCCGAAGGGCACCGCCAGAACCCGCGGGGCGAGGGCCCTGAAATGGTCGAGGAAGCCGCGCGGGTCCTTGGTCGAGATCATCCCGGCGATCATCACCAGCGGCTTGGACTGGCGCGCCTGCATGGTGGTGACGGCCTTTGCCAGCACCTCGCCGCCGCCGGGATTGTGGCCGCCGTCGAGCCAGACCTCGGCGCCGGTGGGCAGCGCCTCGAGGGTCTTTCCCGTCAGCCGCTGCAGCCGCCCGGGCCAGGCCACCGTCTGGAGGCCCCGCTCCACCGCAGCCGTCGTCATGGAGAAGCCGGCGGTCTTCACCGCCATCAGCGCCGTGCCGGCATTCTCGAACTGATGGGCCCCGGCCAGCCGCGGCGGCGGCGCGTCGATCAGGCCGTCGTCGTCCTGGAAGACGAAGCGGCCGTTTTCGGAGCGGGCGAACCAGTCGAGGCCGGAGACGAACAGGCGCGAGCGCGTCGTCTCGGCCGCCGTCTCGATCACCGCCATGGCCTCGGGCGTCTGCCGCGCGACGACCACCGGGCGGCCGCGCTTGAGGATGCCCGCCTTCTCGCCGGCGATCTTGGCGACGGTGTCGCCGAGGAAATCCGCATGGTCCATCGACACCGGCGTGATGACGCTCACCGCCGGCCGCGGTACCACGTTGGTGGCGTCGAACCGCCCGCCCATGCCGACCTCGAGGATCACCGCATCGGCCGGGTGGCGGGCGAAGAGCATCAGGCCGGCGATGGTGGTGATTTCGAACTGCGTGATCGCCTGGCCCTCGTTGACCCGCTCCACCTCCAAGAGAACGTCGGCGAGCGTCGCGTCGTCCACCAGCCGCCCGCCCCCTGCCGCCCCCAGCCGGTAGCGCTCGTTGAACGTCACCAGATGCGGCGAGGTATAGACGTGGACCGTGCGGCCCGAGGCCTCCAGGAAGGCGCGGGCGAAGGCGGAGGTCGACCCCTTGCCGTTGGTGCCGGCGACATGGATCACCGGCGGCAGGGCGAGATGCGGGTTGCCGAGCCGCTCCAGCGCCCCCGTCATCCGGTCGAGCGACAGGTCGATCAGCTTGGGGTGGAGCTTCGCCAGCCGGTCGAGAATGGTGGCGATGGGGACTGCAACCGTCATGGCGAGGCAACTTGGGGCGGTGGTCTGCCGGCAGGACGGCGGTGGGCGGGTACGTGCCGGGCGGCATCGGCCGCCCGCCGCGAGACGCGTCAGGAGGCGATGGCGGCCGGCGTCGGCGCAGGGGCGGGAGCCTGGGCGGCCTCGACCGGCGCCTTGGTCAGCACCCGGCAGAGCCGCGCCAGCGTCGCCCGGAGGTCGTGGCGATGGACGACGATGTCCACCATGCCGTGGTCCTTCAGATATTCGGCGCGCTGGAATCCCTCGGGCAGCTTCTCGCGGATGGTCTGCTCGATGACGCGCGGCCCGGCGAAGCCGATCAGCGCGCCCGGTTCGGCGATGTGCACGTCGCCGAGCATCGCGTAGCTCGCGGTGACGCCGCCGGTCGTGGGGTTGGTCAGCACGACGATATAGGGGAGCTTGGCATCGCGCAGCGCCTGCACCGCAACCGTCGTGCGCGGCATCTGCATGAGCGACAGGATGCCCTCCTGCATGCGCGCGCCGCCCGAGGCGGTGAAGATGATGAAGGGCGTCTTCTTCTCGACCGCCGTCATCATGCCCTTGACGATCGCCTCGCCCGCGGCGGTGCCGAGGGAGCCCGCCATGAAGTCCATGTCCTGCACGGCGACGGTGACGGCGAGGCCTTCCAGCTTGCCGTAGCCAACCTTGATCGCATCGGTCATGCCGGTCTTGGTGCGGGCGTCCTTCAGCCGGTCCACGTAGCGCTTCTCGTCACGGAACTTCAGCGGGTCGAGCGGCGCGTCGGGGAGCTGCACGTCGAACCAGGTGCCGTTGTCGAAGATCGAGCGGAGGCGGGCGGTGGAGCCCATCCTCATGTGCACGCCCGAGCCGGGGATGACGAAGAGATTGCTCTCCAGATCCTTGTGGAAGACCATCTGCCCGGTCTCCGGGCATTTGATCCACAGGTTCTCCGGCGTGTCCCGCTTGAGGAACGAGCGGATCTTCGGGGGCAGAACGTCGGTGATCCAGTTCATGAATGTCGTCCTGACGAAAAATGAGGTTTCTGGATCGAGGCTATGGCGGTGAAAGGCGGCGCTTATTCGGCAGCCTTGCGGGCATGGCGCACGCCGGATGCGAGGGAGCCGACGAGGCCGGTGACGGCGCCGACCGTGCCGGCGGTCGCCTTGCCCTCGGCATCGAGAGAACCCTTCAGCGCTTCGACCAACGCCGAGCCGACGACGACCGCGTCAGCGCCGCGCGCCACCGCGCTCGCATGGTCGGCGTTCTTCACGCCGAAGCCCACCGCGACCGGCAGGTCCGTGTGTCGCTTGATGCGGGCCACCGCTTCGGCGGTCTTGCCGAAATCCGGGGTCGCCGCGCCGGTAATGCCGGTGATGGAGACGTAATAGACGAAGCCCGACGTGTTGCCGAGCACCGTCGGCAGGCGCCTGTCGTCGGTGGTCGGGGTGGCGAGCCGAATGAAGTTGAGGCCCGCCTTCAGGGCGGGAATGCAAAGCTCGGAATCCTCTTCCGGCGGCAGGTCGACGACGATCAGTCCGTCGATGCCGGCGGCTTTGGCATCCGCGAGGAAGCGCTCGACGCCGTAGATGTAGATCGGGTTGAAATAGCCCATGAGCACGATCGGCGTCGCGGCGTCGCCCTCGCGGAACCAGGCGATGTCCTCGAGGGTCTTCTTCAGCGTCTGCCCGCCGGCGAGCGAGCGAAGCCCGGCCGCCTGGATGGACGGGCCGTCCGCCATGGGGTCGGTGAAGGGCATGCCGAACTCGATGACGTCGGCGCCCGCGCCCGGCAAGGCCTTGAGGATCGCCCGCGCCGTCTCGCGGTCGGGGTCGCCGGCCATGACGTAGGTGACGAGGCCGGCGCGGCCTTCGCGCGCGAGATCGGCGAAGCGGGTGTCGAGACGGGTGGTCACAGCTTGGTTCCCAGCATTTCGGCGACCTGGGGCACATCCTTGTCGCCGCGGCCGGAGAGGTTGACCACCATCAGGTGGTCCTTCGGCTTGGTCGGCGCGAGTTCGGCGACCTTGGCCATGGCATGGGCGCATTCCAGCGCGGGAATGATGCCCTCGACCTTCGACATGAGCTGGAAGGCCTCCAGCGCCTCGTCGTCGGTGGCGGAGAGATAGGTGACGCGGCCGATGTCGTTGAGCCAGGAATGCTCGGGGCCGATGCCGGGATAGTCGAGGCCCGCGGAGATCGAGTGGCCCTCCTGGATCTGCCCGTCCTCGTCCATGAGGAGATAGGTGCGGTTGCCGTGCAGGACGCCCGGCTTGCCGCCGGAGATCGAGGCGGCGTGCAGCTTGTCGAGGCCGTGGCCGGCCGCCTCCACGCCGTAGATCTCGACGGAGGGGTCGTCAAGGAAGGGATGGAACAGGCCGATGGCGTTCGAGCCGCCGCCGACGCAGGCGATGAGGCTGTCCGGAAGCCGGCCCTCGGCCTCCTGCATCTGCTGGCGCGTCTCTTCGCCGATCACCGACTGGAAATCGCGCACCATCGCCGGATAGGGATGGGGGCCCGCCACCGTGCCGATGCAGTAGAAGGTCGTCTCCACATTGGTGACCCAGTCGCGCAGCGCCTCGTTCATGGCGTCCTTGAGCGTCTTGGCACCGGACTGCACGGGAACGACGGTGGCGCCCAGCATCTTCATGCGGAAGACGTTCGGCGCCTGCCGGGCGACGTCGACCGCGCCCATATAGACGATGCATTCCAGGCCGAAGCGGGCGCAGAGCGTCGCGGTGGCGACGCCGTGCTGGCCGGCGCCGGTCTCGGCGATGATGCGCTTCTTGCCCATGCGGCGGGCGAGCAGGATCTGGCCGAGGACGTTGTTCACCTTGTGCGAGCCGGTGTGGTTCAGCTCCTCGCGCTTCAGGTAGATCTTGGCGCCGCCGAAATGCTCGGTCAGCCGCTCGGCGAAATAGAGCGGCGAAGGGCGGCCGATATAGTGGGTGCGGTGGCTCGCCATCTCCGCCACATAGGCGGGGTCGTTGCGCGCCTCGCGATAGGCGCGTTCCAGCTCCAGGATGTTCGGCATCAGCGTCTCGGCGACGAAGCGGCCGCCATAAATGCCGAAACGGCCGTTCTCGTCCGGTCCCGACCGGAACGAATTGGGCTTCAGCGGAGCGTTCATTCCCGTTCTCCTTCGCCCTGCGCAGAGCGGGCGGCGGCCACGAAGGCCCTGATCCTGTCCGGGTCCTTGCGGCCCGGCGTGCTTTCCACGCCCGAAGATACGTCGACGCCGGACAATCGGGTCAGCCGCACGGCCTCCGCCACATTGCCGGAATGGAGGCCACCGGAAAGCATGACCGGACGGCCGGGGTCAAGGCCGGCCACCAGGCGCCAGTCGAATGTCAGTCCGTTTCCGCCCGGCAGGGCCTCCGTCGTCTTCGGCGGCTTGGCGTCGACCAGCAGCATATCGCTCACCACGGCATAGGCGTCGACGGCGGCGAGGTCGGTTTCACCGGCGACGCCCACCGCCTTCATGACCGGCCGGCCGAAGGCGGAGCGGATGGCGGCGACCCGCTCGGGGCTCTCCCCGCCGTGGAGCTGCAGCACGTCCGGCGCGAGGCCCGAGACGATCGTTTCGAGATCCTCGTCGGTGGCATCCACGGTCAACGCCACGATGCGCGCCCGTCCTGCTGCGCGTTCGGCGAGGGAGCGTGCCGTCGCCAGCGACAGATGGCGCGGGCTGCGCGGGAAGAAGACGAGGCCGATCATGTCGGCGCCGGCCGAGACGGCGGCGTCGATGGCGTCCGGCGTCGTGACGCCGCAGATCTTGACCAGCAGGGACATGGCCCTGTCTTAGACGGGCAGCGACCGCCACACCAGCATGGCGGCGGCGAGATCTTCCAGCGCCGTGCCCACCGACTTGAACAGCGTGATCTCCTCGGCGGAGCCGCGGCCGGGATGGATCCCGCGGGTGAGGTCGAACAGGTCCGCCTTCACGTCTGCCTCGCCGATGAGGCCGCGCCGGATCGGATCGACGATGTCGCCGGCCTCCTTCAGGCCGCCCGTGCGGGTGTCGACGAAGAGGCTGGCGCGCGTCACCGCCGCGTCGTCCGCCTCGCGCATGGCCGGCGTGTAGCCGCCCACCAGGTCGAGATGGGCGCCCGGCTTCAGCCAGTCGCCGGAGACGATGGGGCTCGAGGAGATGGTGGCGCAGGTGACGATGTCCGCCTCCTCCACCGCCGCCTGCAGGTCGCCGGCGACCGCGATGCTGACGCCCGGCACCGTCCGGCCGAGCCCCTCGGCGAGGGCGTTCGCCTTCTCGCGCGAGCGGTTCCACAGGGTGACGTGGCGGATCGGGCGGATCGCCGCATGGGCGCGAATGAGGTGGGGCGCGAGCGCGCCGGCGCCCACCATCACCATGTGCGAGGCGTCGGGGCGCGACAGGTAGCGCGAGGCCAGCGCGCTGGCGCAGGCGGTGCGCCAGACCGTCAGCATGGTGCCGTCGAGGATGGCGAGCGGGGCGCCGGTCTCGCCGTTGCACAGCACGTAGCTGCCGTAGATCGACGGCAGGCCCTTCGCGCCGTTGCCGGGATAGACGGAGACGAGCTTGGTGCCGACGAAGGCGCCGTCGCCCGGCGGCGTCCAGGCCGGCATCAGCAGCAGCATGGCCTCCGGCACGCCCGCCGCCTGCGGGATCGGATGGTGGTGGCGCAGCGGTACCGTGACGTCGGAGCGGAAGGCGTCGGCCAGAGCGTCCACCAGCGCCGGATAGGACAGGGCGGCGGCAATTTCGGCGGAGGAAATGATGCGCATGGAGGATGTCAGGCGGCCGGACGGTTCAAAAAGGCGACGGCGCCGCCCGGGGGCGGCTCGCGGCGGGCGAGATCGGCCCGCAGCCTGTCGGCCTCGGTGCGCGCGGCGGCGAGCTCGTTCTCGGCGGCGCGGCAGCGCTTGCGGTAGCGCCCCTGCTTCCACCAGACGGCGAAGCCGCCGATGGCGACACCCACGATCATCGACAGGATGACCACGGCGAAGAGCGGCACGGAGAAGGCGAGGGCGGCCGTTCCGCGGGCGAAAGGATCGAGCGACAGGGTGACCGGCGCCCGGTTGGCCACGGCCAGCACCACAGCGATGAGAGCCAGGGGAACGAGGAAGAGCCAGTTGACGATGCGCCGGACCATGGTCAGGCGCCCTTGTTCAGACGCTCACGCATCTCCTTGCCGGTCTTGAAGAACGGCACGACCTTGTCCTCGACCTCGACATGCTCTCCGGTGCGCGGGTTGCGGCCGACGCGGGCGCTGCGCGCCTTCACCGAGAAGGCGCCGAAGCCGCGCAACTCGACCCGGTCGCCACGGGCGAGGGCCCCGACGATCTCGTCGAGGATCGCGTTGACGATGTTCTCGACGTCGCGCTGGTAGAGCTGGGGGTTCTGCTCGGCGATCTTCTGCACAAGTTCGGACTTGATCATGGTGCCCGCACCCCCGAGGAGCGCTCCCGGTTCAATTTTGCGAAATCTGTCATGGGGTTGGAGGCTGCCAGAGTGCCAGCAGGCCGTCAAGCGAGGAGCGCTCGATCTGCGTCGCCAGCGCCGAGCTGCGAATGCGCTCGGCCCAGTCGGCGAGGCCCGCGGCCTCCGCCAGGCTGCCCGAGATGCTGCGCAGCCAGGAGAGGTTGGTGTCGCTCGCCGGGCGATGGAGTTGCACCCGCATGGTCGCCGGAACGCCCTTCGTGGCGAGCCAGGCGCGCGCCTCCGGCTCGCCGCCGATCTGGTCGGTCAGGCGCAGGTCGAGGGCCCGGCGGCCGACGAAGACGCGGCCGTCCGCCACGATCCGCAACTGCTCATCGGTCAGGCCGCGGCGCTCCTTCACGATGCGCTGGAACCAGTCGTAGCTGTCGGTGATGATCTCCCTGAGGGCG
Organism: Phreatobacter cathodiphilus; assembly: GCF_003008515.1. Taxonomy (NCBI): domain Bacteria; kingdom Pseudomonadati; phylum Pseudomonadota; class Alphaproteobacteria; order Hyphomicrobiales; family Phreatobacteraceae; genus Phreatobacter; species Phreatobacter cathodiphilus. The sequence goes on from NZ_CP027668.1 coordinate 728,937, forward strand.
GCGAGCGCCTCCGGGCTCGTCGGCTCGACCCCGCTCGGCATGGCCTTGAGCGGAGAGGAGCGGACCGCCTCGACGCGCACGCCGATCGTGTCGAGCAGCCTGACGACGTTGGGAAACTGCGCCACCACGCCGATCGAACCGGCGATCGAGGTCTCGCGCGTGACGATATGGTCCGTGCCGATGGCGGCGATGTAGCCGCCGGAGGCGGCCGTGCCCTCCACCACGGCCACCGTCGGCTTGGCGGCGGCGACCGTGCGGATGGCGGTGTAGAGCGCCTCGGATCCGGCCACCGTGCCGCCGGGGGAATCGATGGTCACGATCACCGCCCGCACGTTGCGGTTGCGGCCGAGCGCCTCGATGGTGCGGACGAGGTTGGCGTTCTGGGTGATGACGCCCTTCACCTCGACGCGGGCGACGTGCTGCAGCGGCGCGACCCAGCCGAAGCGCTGCGCGCCCGCCAGACCCGCCACGGCGACGGCGACGATGACGGCGAAGATGCTGAGGGCGCGCCAGAACGTCACCTTGCGGCGCAGGAGGCGGCGGTCCAGCACGGCGTCGGTCTCGAGCGGCATGTCGCGAGGCTCCCTGTGGCAACCGGTCAGCCCTGTGGGCGAGGTTCAGGTAGCCTCGCCCATGCCGGAGCGCAAGCGAGAGATGGCCGGAGAGGAGTGAGCGGAGGGGCGGACGCCGCGGCGATACCGCCGCGGACGCGTCGGTTCAGCGGGCGCGGGAGCGCTCACGGGCCCGGTTTCCCGGTCGCTGGCGGTAGAGCATGAGGGCGCTGACCAGGGCGACACCGACGCCGACTACGATGGCGGTCGGATAGAGCGCGGCCATGGCGACGATGTAGCTCAGCGGCTCGCTGTCGTAGTCGAAATCGATGGCGGGCCGGCTGCGACCGCCGAAGGCGAAGACGCCGTCGAGCCAGGCGGTGCGGAGCTGCACGAAGCTGTATAGGGCAAGAACAACGCCGCCGCCGACGCCGAAAAGCGCCGTGAGGAGAGTCGCAAGAGGTCCGAGACGACGGGTTTCGTCAGGCCGGTTCATTCGACATCGCCTTTCATCTGGGCTCCCGCGAACGGGTACGGGAGGCTCGGTTGAACGCGCACTGCCACGGTATATGTGACGCTAAACGTTAACACGCAATGACCGAAGTGCCCCATCGATGGCATTCACGATTTCGCGTGCGGCGGCGGCCGGATCGGCAGCTGCCGTGATCGGCCGTCCGATCACCAGCCTATCCGCACCGCCGCGGATCGCAGCCTCGGGGGTGACGACCCGCTTCTGGTCGCCGCCGTCGGCCCCGGCAGGGCGGATTCCCGGCGTCACCAGCTCCACCTTCGGCGGGATGCCGATGGCCCTGAGGTTGGCGGTCTCCTGGGCCGAACAGACGATGCCGTCGATGCCGATCGCCGCGGCCTGCTGCGCCTTGGCGGGCACGAGGGTCGCCACCGTGCCGGCATAGCCCGCCTCGGCGCAGTCGATGTCGTTCCACGAGGTCAGGATGGTCACCGCCAGGATCTTCAGGGCCGATCCGCCGCGCCCCTGCACAGCCGCGCGCATGGTCTGCGGATAGGCGTGGACGGTGAGATAGTGCGCGCCCGTGCGCGCGATGGCCTCCACGCCCTCGCGCACCGTGTTGTCGATGTCGTGCAGCTTGAGGTCGAAGAAGATCGTCTTGCCGGACGCGGCGAGTTCGCGCCCGAAGCCGATGCCGTCCGAATAGCCCAGCCTGTAGCCGATCTTGTAGTGCGTCACCGTGTCGCCGAGCACCGAGACCAGCCGCTCGGCCTCGCCGAGGCTCGGCAGGTCGAGCGCGACGAACAGCTTGTCGCGGGGATCGGTGGCGGGGGCGGACATCAGGCGAGGCTCCGGGCTTTGGCGACGAGGGATTCGCAGCAGGCCTTCAGCATGCCGCGGGTGCGTTCGTCCTTCAGGGTGCCGTCCTCGTCGAAGGCCTGATGGGCGCTCGCGACGGCGCAGCTCTCCGGAATGACGAGGGCGCCGCAGCCGATCTCCAGCACCTGCCGCGTCGCCATCTGTGAGCGGAAGCCGCCATAGCCGCCGGGCGAAGCCGAGCCGAGGGCGAAGACGCGGCCCCGGTAGGCGGCGAGCGGCGTCTCGCCCGCCTCCTTGACCCGGCTCACCCAGTCGATGGCGTTCTTGAGCAGCGGCGTGACGCCGGCATTGTATTCCGGCCCGGCGATGAAGATGCCCTGGTGGGCGCAGAACTGCCGCTTCAGCTTCAGCGCCGGTTCGGGAATGCCTTCGGAGGCTTCGAGGTCGCCGTCATAGAGCGGCAAGGGATAATCGGCGAGGGAGATCAGCGACACGTCGGCATCGAGCCGGCCGAGTTCGGAGGCCGCCGCCGCGGCGAGGCGGGTGTTGAAGGACCCCGACCGGATCGAGCCCGAGAAGACGAGGATGCGGACCATGGCGAGCCTCCCGATTGGGTCGCCACGGCTTCTAGCCGCCGCTGTCGGCGGCGTAAACGGCTATTCCGCCGGTCGCGGCTTCACCGCCTTGGCTGCCTCCTGGCTCGCCTCCGCTTGGCGGATCACGGCCATGCTCTCCTTCAGGTGGTCGAGCGACGTATGGCCGCTCGCCAGCTCCCGGATGGCGATGATCAGCAGCGCCAGGACGAAGGGGACGATGAAATAATAGAGGCGGAACAGGATGAAGGCGGCGACCACCGCCTCAGCCGTGAAGCCGAGCGGCGGCAGGGCGACCAGCAGCGTCGCCTCGAAGGCGCCGGCCGCTCCCGGCGCGTGGGTGGCGAATCCCAGCAGCATGGCCGAGCAGAAGATCACCGCCACGGCCACGAAGGGCGCCGGCGGGGCGTTGGGCATGGCCATCAGCAGCACGTAGAGGATCATCGCGGTGCAGGAGAGATCGACGATGCCGATGATCATCTGCAGACCGGTCAGCTTGGCGCTCGGCAGCTTGACGACCCAGGCGCCCGAGCCGAACTGGCGCGGAACCGAGACGAAGATCAGCCAGCCGAGGAGGGCGGCGAGCACCACCACGCCGACGATGCGCACCGTGCCGCCGCCGATGCCGAAGGGCTGGACGACGGGCGTCACCACCCAGGGCTCCAGCACGAAGCCGAGGCCGAGCACCGTGGCGTTTCCGAGCCAGAACGTCAGGCCGGCGATGAAGCAGATCTTCACCACCTGCGGCCCGGTGATCTTGTAGCGGGAATAGACGAGATAGCGCACCACGGCGGCCGTGAAGACGGTCGCGCCGAGATTGTGGGCGATGGAATAGCTGGTGAACGAGCCGACGGCGCAGGCGGGATAGGGGATGTCTTCGCGGCCGATCGTCCGCGTGGCGAAATAGTCGTAGACGGTCAGCGTCGCATAGGCGGCGGCGGCGAAGAAGCCGGCGAGAAGAAGCGTCGCGGGGCCGATCTGGCCGATCGCCTCCCACACCTTCGCCCAGTCGATGACGCGGAGCTTGGTGAAGAGCACGTATCCGGCCGTGGCCAGCATGGCGAGGGCGACCACGAGCAGGATCTTCTTGAAGCCGATCCGGTCGCGCAGAAATTCAACGATGTTCTTGATCAAGAGCGCTCTCGCCACGCGTTCCGGCGCGAAGTCTCCGCGCCCATCATCAGCCACCTAGCAGAGGCCGTGTATCCGGCATATGTCGCCGCACATCGGGAGAAACCCTTAAGGGCCTTCTCGGGCGCGCCGCCAGCCTTTCGATGTAGTGCCGGGCCGCCCGATGTCCAGCGACAGATTGTCCTACTGCAGGAACGGATTGGTCTTCCGCTCCCGCTCCAGCGTCGTCGCCGGTCCGTGGCCGGGCAGCACGGTGAAGTCGTCGCCGAGCGGCAGGATTTTCTCCTTGATGCCGCGGATCAGCAGGTCGTGGTCGCCGCCGGGAAGGTCGGTGCGCCCCACCGAACCCTGGAAGACGGTGTCGCCCACCAGCGCGAATTCCGACGGCGCATGGACGAAGACCACGTGGCCCGGCGCGTGGCCGGGCACGTGCAGAACGTCGAAGGTGAGGCCGCCGACCGTCACGGTGTCGCCTTGCCTCAGCCAGCGCGTCGGCGTCACCGGCCGCACGCCGGGCAGGCCGAAGCGCTGCGCCTGGGCGGTGAGATTGGCGAGCAGCGGCGCGTCGTCCTCGTGCGAGCCCTCGATCGGGATCGACAGCAGCTCGGCGAGTTCGGCGGCGCCGCCGGCATGGTCGATATGGCCGTGGGTCAGCAGGATCTTCTCCGGCGTCACCTTGAGGTCGGCAATGGCGCCCTGGATCCGCGGCAGGTCCCCGCCGGGATCGACGATCGCCGCCTTCATCGTGTCGGCGTCCCAGACGATCGAACAGTTCTGCTCGAACGGCGTCACCGGAACGATCGCAACCTTCAATGTCGCCATGGGCATCTCCTGTCCAGTTCCACCGATTAACGGCGGCGGGCCGGGGCCGCAACCTGTTCCGGCAGGCTGACAGGTTCTGAAATACAAGTTTATTGCGCCGCAGCAATTCGGTGTCTATAAGCGCCCTGCCAACGCTCATCCCACGGTTATGCACGCTTCGCCGTCACGTGTTGACGCATTCGGTGCGGGATGAGGTTCCGATAGTCGTTGCCTGTATCATCAGGGCGGCTGATCTTACTTAGGACAACAAAAAACCATGATTGATACACGCGCGAAAGCGTATCGCATCCCCGTTTGCCATGCAGCCGTTGCTGGCGTGATGTCGCTGATGCTTACATCTCCCGTTCTGGCCAGCGACGGCGACCGCGCGAATGCGAGCTGGGCGACGCTCTACGCGAGCGGCCAGGCGTCCGCCCCGGCCGCGGGCCGTGCCGAAGCTCCGGCCGCCGCGCCGTCGGCCTCTTCCGCAGCCACGGAGATGACGTCGATCCGCCGCCGCATCACAGAGGTCGCCGCCCGTCACGGCGTGCCGGCGGGCCTCGCCCTTGCCGTCGCGCGGGTGGAGAGCAACATGCGCTGCCAGGCGCGTGGCCGGGCAGGCGAGCTCGGTCCGCTGCAGATCAAGCCGGCCACCGCACGTGGCCTCGGCTACACCGGCCCGGCTTCGGCGCTCAACTCCTGCGGCGCCGGCCTCGAATGGGGCATGCGGCACCTGGCGGTCGCCTACAAGCGCTGCGGCTCGGCGGCGGGCGCCGCCGCCCTGCACAACCGGGGCCTCGCCTCCGCCTGCTCCCGCACGGCCTATTCCCACCGCGTCACGCGGCTGATGGCCAGCCTCTGACGCCTCGTCCCTCGTCCCCTGCGCAAACGAAAACGGCCGCCCGGATCGGGCGGCCGTTCTCATGTCGGGGCCTTGAGGCCGGCGGGTGTCCCCGCCGGCGCCGGGCTCACTTCTTGTCGCCGGTGCGCGCCTTGAGGGCGGCGCCCAGAATGTCGCCGAGCGAAGCACCCGAGTCGGCCGAGCCGAACTGGGCCATGGCTTCCTTCTCCTCGGCCACTTCCAGCGCCTTGATCGACACCTGGACCTTGCGGGCCTTGCGGTCGAACATGGTGACGCGGGCGTCGAGCTTCTCGCCGGGGGCGAAACGCTCCGGACGCTGGTCGGCACGGTCGCGGGCCAGCTCGTTGCGCTTCACGAAGGCGGTCAGGTCGGTGCCGACGAGCTTCACGTCGATGCCGCCTTCCTTCACCTCGACGACCTCGCAGGTGACGATCTGACCTTTGCGGATCTCACCGGCGTCGGCGAAGGGATCGCCGCCGACCTGTTTCAGGCCAAGCGAGATGCGCTCCTTCTCCACGTCGACGTCGAGGACCTGGGCGCGGACGATGTCGCCCTTCTTGAACTCCTCGATCACCTGCTCGCCCGGACGGTTCCAGTCGAGGTCGGACAGGTGGACCATGCCGTCCACGTCGCCCTCGAGGCCCAGGAACAGACCGAACTCGGTCTTGTTCTTGACCTCGCCCTCGACGACGGCGCCGATCGGGTACTTCTCGATGAAGGCTTCCCACGGATTCTGCAGGGTCTGCTTGAGACCGAGCGAGATGCGCCGCTTGGACGAGTCGACCTCGAGCACCGAAACCTCGACCTCCTGGGAGGTGGAGACGATCTTGCCCGGATGGACGTTCTTCTTGGTCCAGCTCATCTCGGAGACGTGGATGAGGCCCTCGATGCCCGGCTCCAGCTCCACGAAGGCGCCGTAGTCGGTGATGTTGGTGACGCGGCCCTTGAACTTGGCGTTGATCGGGTACTTGGCCTCGATGCCCTGCCACGGATCGTCCAGGAGCTGCTTCATGCCCAGCGAGATGCGGTGCGTCTCGTGGTTGATCTTGACGATCTTGACCTTCACGGTCTGGCCGATCGTCAGCACCTCGGACGGGTGGTTGACGCGGCGCCAGGCGATGTCGGTGACGTGCAGCAGGCCGTCGATGCCGCCGAGATCCACGAAGGCGCCGTAGTCGGTGATGTTCTTCACCACGCCGTCGATGACCTGACCCTCTTCGAGGTTCTGGACGAGCTCGTGACGCTGTTCGGCGCGGGTCTCCTCGAGAACCGTGCGGCGCGACACCACGATGTTGCCGCGGCGACGGTCCATCTTCAGGATCTGGAACGGCTGCGGCGAGTTCATCAGCGGGCCGACGTCGCGGATCGGACGGATGTCGACCTGGCTGCGCGGCAGGAAGGCCACGGCGCCGTCGAGATCGACGGTGTAGCCACCCTTGACGGTGTTGAAGATCGTGCCGGTGACCTTCTCGTTGGCGTTGAACGCCTTCTCGAGTTTGACCCAGCTTTCCTCGCGGCGCGCCTTGTCGCGCGAGATGACCGCCTCGCCCAGCGCGTTCTCGACGCGCTCGAGATAGACCTCGACCTCGTCGCCGATCTTGATCTCGCCTTCACGGCCGGGGCCGGTGAATTCCTTCAGGGCCACGCGGCCCTCGGTCTTCAGGCCGACGTCGATGATGGCGAGATCCTTCTCGATCCCGACGACGATGCCCTTGACCACCGAGCCTTCGTTCATCTCGGTCTTGCCGAAGCTCTCGGCGAGGAGCGCGGCGAAATCGTCGCGGGAGGGGTTCATGCTGTTGGCGCTTGCCATACGTTGATCGTCCTTGAGGGCCCGTTGATGCGCCGGGGGTGGAAGTGGCCGCCGGCTCCGCATGGGCCGGACGAGGGGCTGAAATCGCGTCCGGACGCGGCCGAAGACGGCTCGCGGGCGCAACCCAGGCGGAAGGCGGCTTGGATGTCCTATTGGGCGGATCGCGACGGAGCCGGCAGCGGACCCCGTCCTGAGGCGGCGGCCCGTCGGGGGCCACGGCGAGGACGCGAGGCGGGCGAGGGCGCCTGACGCCCGGCCCGGGCGGAGGTCATCCGCCACGCGATGCCGGCAGCTCCGACCGGAAGCCGATCTGCCGAATGTGGGGGCAATACAGGAAACGGCACCGCGCGACAAGCGCCGCGGCGTCTCAGCTCCGCTTGCGGTCGAAGGTGAAGCGGTGCGAGCGCTTCAGCTCCAGCACAAGGGCGACGAACTGCTGCGCCGACAGGATCTCCTCCTTCCCCGAGGGATAGGAGACGAAGAATCGCGACTTGTCCGGATACATCAGCACGCGCGCTTCGAGCCTGGGCTCGGCGCCGGTTCCCGGCTCTGGGAGGGCGATGACGTCGCCCCACCGCACCCTGCGCTGTTCGGGGGGAGCTGCGACCAGATCCAGTCCCAGCTCGGGATCCAGATGATCGGGCGCCGGCAGGTCGGAGGGCGGTGGGCGGGTCATGGCCTTGGCCGGATGAAGATGGAGACAGCGACCGGTTTAGACACCCGGCCGGGCCGGCGCAACATGCCGGGCCCCGTGGACCCCCTCGCCAGCGCGCTCCGAAGCCGCCGAATCGACCGGCGCGGTATTAGGAAACCGGCTTGGTCAGCCCCGTGAGCTGCGAGGTCAGCCGCTCGATCGAGGACGCGGCGTCGTCCAGCGTGTGGGCCAGCAGCGCCTCGCGCTGGTCGGCGCGCTCGACGATGACGGCGCGCGCCTCGCGCAGGGCGGCGAGCTCCGTCTCCGCCGCCTTCAGCCGGCGGCGCGTGTCGGCCAATTCGTCGGCCACCATGATCGCCGCCATCACGGTGAGGCGGGTGTCACCGATCTCGCCGAAGGCCCCCTTCAACTGATCGACCTTGCCGTTCACCTCCGCCGCCAGCCTGAGGAGATGGTCCTCCTGGCCGTCGTCGCAGGCCATGCGGAAAGACCGGCCGTTGATCGTCACCGAGACATGCGCCATGGCGGACCCTAGCTCTCGTAGCGGGCGAGAACGCCGCGGATGGCGTCCATGGTCAGGTCGAGCCGGCGCGCCACCTCGCGATTGACCGATTCCAGCCCGGCGACGCGGTCGGCCGAGCGGTCGAGGTCCTCCGCCAGGCGCGAACGATCGGCCTGCAGCGCCTCCACCTGCTTGTGGACGACGGCGTGCTGGCGGTCGTTCTCCAGCTTGCGGGCGACCGCGGTCTCCAGCGCGGCGAGCGCCGTCTTCAAACGGGAGGCCGCCGTTTCGAGGCGTGATGGGCCTGTCGTGGGTCCCAAGCTTGGTCCTGCTTCGTCTGAGAGGGCCTGCCCCTCGCGCCCTGCGGCGCCGGCGAGCCGGCAGGGAACCTACGCGAGCCGGTCGAACAGCGTCAACGCCGCCGTGACCCTCCCGCTTCGCCCCGCCCGAGGGCGCTTCGGCAGGCCGAACCTGCCGATGGGGCCATTGACTCGGGGGCCGTCGCTGGTAGGACACCGGCCCGACGGCCCGGTGCCACGACTCCGGGCGAGTTTCCATCGCATGCGCGCCGTTTTCCGCCGAGGCGGCGCCGCAAGGAGCCGCTCCTGATGTCCACCGCCGCCCTGCCGCGCGCCCAGCACGACAAGCTCGCCAACGCCATCCGCACCCTCGCCATGGATGCGGTGGAGAAGGCCAAGTCCGGCCATCCCGGCATGCCCATGGGCACGGCCGACATCGCCACGGTCCTGTTCTCGCGATTCCTCAAGTTCGACGCGGCGAACCCGACCTGGCCCGACCGTGACCGCTTCGTCCTCTCCGCCGGCCACGGCTCCATGCTCGTCTACGCGCTGCTCTATCTCACGGGCGCGCCGGAGATGACGCTCGACGAGATCAAGAACTTCCGCCAACTCGGCTCGAAGACCCCGGGCCATCCCGAGAACTTCATCACCAAGGGCGTCGAAACCACCACCGGTCCGCTCGGCCAGGGCATCGCCACGGCCGTGGGAATGGCGCTCGCGGAGAAGATGCTCGCCGCCGAGTTCGGCAAGAAGGCGGTCGACCACTACACCTACGTCATCGCCTCCGACGGCGACCTGATGGAGGGCATCAGCCAGGAAGCCATCGCCATGGCGGGGCACTGGAAGCTGAACAAGCTCATCGTGCTCTTCGACGACAACGACATCTCCATCGACGGCCCGCTCTCCATCGCCGACTCCGTCGACCAGGTGAAGCGCTTCCAGGCCGCCGGCTGGCGCGCCGAGCGCGTCGACGGCCATGACCCCGAGGCCATCGCAGCCGCCATCGAGCGGGCGCAGAAGTCGGGCAAGCCCTCGCTCATCGCCTGCAAGACCGTCATCGGCTACGGTGCGCCGAAGAAGGCCGGCACCTCCAAGGCCCACGGCGAGCCGCTCGGCGCGGACGAGCTCAAGGCCGCCAAGGAGAAGCTCGGCATCTCGCCGGAGCCCTTCAGCATCGCTCCCGACGTGCTCGACGCCTGGCGCAAGATCGGTGCCCGCGGCGCCGCGGCGCGCAAGACCTGGGAATCGCTGTTCGGCACCCTGCCGCCGAAGAAGCAGGCCGAGTTCAACCGCCGCCTCGCCCACGAGCGCCCGGCCAAGCTCGCCAAGGCCCTCGCCGCCCACAAGAAGGCGCTCATCGCCAATCCCCAGCACATCGCCACGCGCAAGTCGTCCGAGCTCGCCATCGAGGCCATCGTGCCGGCCATGCCGGAATTCCTCGCCGGCTCGGCCGACCTCACCGGCTCGAACAACACCAAGGCGAAGTCGGCGGTCGCCTTCTCCGCCAAGACCCCCAAGGGCCGCTACATCCACTACGGCATCCGCGAGCACGGCATGGCCGCCGCCATGAACGGCATCGCCCTGCACGGCGGCTTCGCGCCCAACGGCGCCACCTTCCTCGTCTTCACCGACTATTGCCGCCCGGCCATGCGCCTCTCGGCGCTGATGGGCACCGGCGTCGTCTATGTGATGACCCACGATTCCATCGGCCTCGGCGAGGACGGCCCGACCCACCAGCCGGTCGAGCACGTCGCCGCCCTGCGCGCCATGCCGAACATGCGCGTCTTCCGCCCCTGCGACGCCATCGAGGTGGCGGAGTGCTGGGAGCTGGCGCTGAACCGCACCGACGGCCCGACCACTCTGGCGCTCACCCGCCAGAACCTGCCGCAGCTCCGCACCGAGGTGAAGGCGAACCGCTCCGCCGCCGGCGCTTACGAGCTCATGAAGGCCGAGGGCGGCAAGGCGCAGGTGACGCTCTTCGCCACCGGCTCCGAGGTCGAGGTCGCCGTCGGCGCCCGCAAGCTTCTCGCCGACAAGGGAATCGTCGCCCGCGTCGTCTCCGTCCCCTCACTGGACCTCTTCCTCGAACAGTCCGCCGAGATCCGCGAGACCGTGATCGGCGACGCGCCGGTGAAAGTGGCCATCGAGGCCGGCGTGCGCATGGGCTGGGACGCGGTCATCGGCAACGACGGTATCTTCGTCGGCATGACCGGCTTCGGCGCCTCGGCGCCCTACAAGGAACTCTACAAGCATTTCGGCATTACGCCGGAGGCCACCGCCGAGGCCGTTCTGGCGCGGATCGGCTGATTTCGCCTTGGGATTGACGTGATTGGACGCCAGATCGCGGCGTCCGCCCGCTGAACGGGCCGCTCGGGATCAGGCGGACCGCATGAAGGAGAGGAATTCCATGACCACCCGCGTCTTCATCAACGGTTTCGGCCGCATCGGCCGCAACGTCCTGCGCGCCATCGTCGAAGGCAAGCGCAAGGACATCGAGGTGGTCGGCATCAACGACCTCGGGCCGGTCGAGACCAACGCCCACCTGCTGCGCTTCGATTCGGTCCACGGCCGCTTCCCGGCCGAGGTCTCCGTCGACGGCGACACCATCGTCGTCGCTGGCAAGCGCATCAAGGTCACCGCCATCAAGGATCCGGCCGAACTGCCGCACAAGGCGCTGAACGTCGACGTGGCGATGGAGTGCACCGGCATCTTCACCACCCGCGACAAGGCCGCCGCCCACCTCAAGGCCGGCGCCAAGCGCGTCCTCGTCTCCGCCCCCTGCGACGGCGCCGATATGACCGTCGTCTACGGCGTCAACCACGAGCAGCTCACCAAGGAGCACCTCGTCGTCTCCAACGCCTCCTGCACCACCAACTGCCTCGCCCCCGTCGTCGCCGTGCTCCACAAGGCCTGCGGCATCGACAAGGGCTTCATGACCACGATCCACGCCTATACCGGCGACCAGCCGACGCTGGACACGATGCACAAGGACCTCTACCGCGCCCGCGCCGCGGCGCTGTCGATGATCCCGACCTCGACCGGTGCCGCCAAGGCCATCGGCCTCGTCATCCCCGAGCTGAAGGGCCGCCTCGACGGCACCTCCATCCGCGTGCCGACGCCGAACGTCTCCGTGGTGGACTTCAAGTTCATCGCCAAGCGCCGGACCACGGTCGAGAAGATCAACGAGGCGATCCTCAAGGCGGCCAAGCGCGGCCCGCTGAAGGGCATCCTCGGCTTCACCGACCAGCCCAACGTCTCCATCGACATGAACCACGACCCGCATTCGTCCATCTTCGCCCTCGACCAGACCAAGGTCATGGATGAGAAGTTCGTCCGCGTGCTCTCGTGGTACGACAACGAGTGGGGCTTTTCGAACCGCATGAGCGACACGGCGGTGGCGATGGCCAAGCTGATCTGACGACAGGGGCCGCGCCGGGTGCGCGGCCATTTCCGCGCCGGGGCGTTCGACCGGCCCACAAGCGTCATGCCCGGGCTCGTCCCGGGCATCCACACTTCCTGAGGCGTCGTGGTCAAGTCGTGGGTGCCCGGCACGGGGCCGGGCATGACGGTTTGGACCGGGTCGCCGAACCCTCCTGCAGGCCGACCGCCATGACCTCGTTCCGCACCCTCGACGACGCAGATGTGAAGGGCAAACGCGTCCTCGTCCGCGTCGACCTCAACGTTCCCATGGAGGACGGCAAGGTCACCGACCTGACCCGCCTCGAGCGCATCGTTCCGACGCTCACCGACATCGCCGACCGCGGCGGCAAGGTCGTCATCCTCGCCCATTTCGGCCGCCCCAAGGGTGTCGATCCCTCGCAGTCGCTGAAGGCGGTGGTGCCGGCCCTCGCCGACGTGCTGAAGCGTCCCGTCGCCTTCGCCGCCGACTGCATCGGCGAGGTCGCGGCGCAGGCCGTCGACGCCATTCGGCCGGGCGAGATCCTCGTCCTCGAGAACACCCGCTTCCACAAGGGCGAGGAGAAGAACGAGCCGGACTTCGTCAAGGCGCTGGCCGCCAACGGCGACCTCTTCGTCGCCGACGCCTTCTCCGCAGCTCACCGCGCCCATGCCTCCACCGAGGGCCTCGGCCGCGTCATGCCCGCCTATGCCGGCCGCACCATGCAGGCCGAGCTCGACGCCCTCACCCGCGCGCTGGAGAAGCCGGAGCGCCCCGTCGTTGCCGTGGTCGGCGGCGCCAAGGTCTCCACCAAGCTCGACCTCCTCGGCAATCTCTCGAAGAAGGTCGACTTCCTCGTCATCGGCGGCGGCATGGCCAACACCTTCCTCGCCGCCGAGGGCAAGGCGGTGGGCAAGTCGCTCTGCGAGCACGATCTCGTCGACACCGCCCGCGCCATCGTCGCGGAGGCGGCGAAGAACGGCTGCCGCATCGTCCTGCCCGTCGACGTGGTCTGCGCCAAGGAGTTCAAGGCCAATGCGTCGCATCGCGTCTGCGGCATCGACGAGGTCGCGCCCGAGGAGATGATCCTCGACATCGGCCCGAAATCGGTCGAGCACGTCGTCTCGATTCTCGGCAGGGCGAAGACCCTGGTCTGGAACGGCCCCTTCGGCGCCTTCGAGCTGGAGCCCTTCGACAACGGCACGGTTTCCGTGGCCGAAGCGGCCGCCGAACTGACCCGCGCCGGCCACCTCGTCTCGGTGGCGGGCGGAGGCGACACGGTCGCCGCGCTCAACCAGGCGGGCGCCGCCGACCGCTTCACCTATGTCTCGACCGCCGGTGGCGCCTTCCTCGAATGGCTCGAGGGCAAGCCGCTGCCGGGCGTGGACGTGCTCAGGACCTGAGGGGTTTTCCGTCGCCGAGCGGGCAGGGGGCTTGCGGAGGACGAAGGGAATGACGATGCCCGATGGCCGTGCCTGGCTGTTGATCCTGGGCCTGCTGGCCGCCTCGGGTCCCGCCCGAGCCGGCGAGACCCGACCGACGGCGCTGCTGCTCGACGGCCTCTTCATCTACGTGCATCAGGCCTATGTCGGCGTCTCGGCGTTGGCGCCGCTGCTGGAGCGGCTCGGCTACCGGGCTGCCGTCGACACCCATCTGATGACCCGCACCGCCCGCGAGGAGCCCGTCCTGCTCGTCGGCCATTCCATGGGCGGTGCGACGGCGCTCAAGCGCGCCCGCGAGATGGTGGAGGCCGGCAAGCCCGCCCCGGTCGTCATCACCATCGATGCCGCATTCGGCTCGCCGCCCTGTCCGGTGCCCCGCTGCGTCAACTACTACAGCCCCGGCTTCCCGAAGGTGGAGGGCGCGGAGAACATCGACGCCTGGCAGGCCGGCGCCTTCATGGCGAACCATGCCCTGCTGGCGACCCATCCGGCGGTGCAGCGGCTGGTGCTGGAGCGGGCGCGGGCGCTGATCGAGGAGAGGGCGGTCTCGCAGGCCGTCGCTCCCAACGCTCCGCTCAGCGCTCCTGTTCCAACCCCGCGGCCGACGGCTGCCGGCCGCTGATTCTTGCGTGGATACGGCTTTTTTTGGCCGCGAGCTTGCGCTAGAGGGTCGCAAACCTTCGTTCACGAACGTCAGGATGGAAACCGCCCATGGCCCGCATCACCCTCCGCCAGCTTCTCGACCATGCCGCCGAGAACGACTACGGCGTGCCCGCCTTCAACATCAACAACATGGAGCAGGCGCTGGCGATCATGTCGGCGGCCGACGCGGTCGATGCCCCGGTCATCATCCAGGCCTCCCGCGGCGCGCGGTCCTACGCCAACGACATCATGCTCAAGCACATGATGGATGCGGTCACAGAGATCTATCCGCATATCCCGGTCTGCGTGCATCTCGACCACGGCAATGAGCCGGCGACCTGCATGACCGCCATCCAGGCGGGCTTCACCTCGGTCATGATGGACGGGTCGCTGAAGGCCGACGGCAAGACCCCCGGTGACTGGGACTACAACGTCGCCGTGACCAAGACCGTCACCCAGATGGCCCATCTCGGCGGCATCTCGGTGGAGGGTGAGCTCGGCGTGCTGGGTTCGCTCGAGAGCGGCATGGGCGAGGCCGAGGACGGACACGGCGCCGAGGGCAAACTGTCGCACGACCAGCTGCTGACCAATCCCGACGAGGCCGTGAAGTTCGTCAAGGAGACCAAGGTCGACGCCCTCGCCATCGCCATGGGCACCTCGCACGGCGCCTACAAGTTCACGCGCAAGCCGGACGGCAAGGTCCTCGCGATGAACGTCATCGAGGAAATCCACCAGAAGCTGCCGAACACCCACCTCGTCATGCACGGCTCCTCCTCGGTGCCGCAGGAGCTGCAGGACATCATCAACAGGTTCGGCGGGCAGATGAAGCCGACCTGGGGCGTGCCGGTCGAGGAGATCCAGCGCGGCATCAAGCACGGTGTCCGCAAGATCAACATCGACACCGACAACCGCATGGCGATGACCGGCCAGATCCGCAAGGTGCTGACGGAGAACCCCGGCGAGTTCGACCCGCGCAAGTATCTGAAGCCGGCCATGGAGGCGATGACCGCCCTCTGCAAGCAGCGCCTGCAGGAGTTCAACACCGCCGGCCAGGCCTCGAAGATCAAGCGCGTCGTGACGCTCGCCGACATGGCCAAGCGCTACGCCAAGGGCGAGCTCGACCCGAAGGTCGCCTGATCGTCGTCGCAGCGTGAATGCGGAACGGGGAGGCGCGAGCCTCCCCGTTTTCGTTCGGGCTGGTGATGACGCGCGCGGCCCGGCGGGCGGCGCCCGGAAGGTCCCTACTCGTTCGCCTTCACCGCGATGTTGAACATCGGCATGGCGGCGAAGGGGGAGCCGCGCAGCGCCACCGCCAGGGCGGCGAGCGGGATGTCGCCCTTCGGCGTCAGCGTCACCGCGAGCGAGGTCGGGTCGTCGAGGAACTCGCCGAAGGCCTCGACGATCTGCTCGGCCACGGCGCGGTCCTGGATGAACTGGCCGACCATGGCTTGGGCCTGTGTCTTGATCTGCTCCTTGAAGTCGTCCTCGCTCATCCCGGTCTGGCCGGCGAGATGGCTGATGAAGTTCGCCACGCCCCCGTCCTCGGTA
This sequence comes from Phreatobacter cathodiphilus, assembly GCF_003008515.1. Taxonomy (NCBI): domain Bacteria; kingdom Pseudomonadati; phylum Pseudomonadota; class Alphaproteobacteria; order Hyphomicrobiales; family Phreatobacteraceae; genus Phreatobacter; species Phreatobacter cathodiphilus. Next base: position 744,461 of record NZ_CP027668.1, read on the forward strand.
TAGGTCAGCGTGATGGCCCCCGCCTTGGCGGACAGGCCGAGGACTGCGGCGCTGCCGGGCAGCGCTTCGATCTGCCCCCGGTCGAGGCCGCCGACCGTCATGACGAGGTTGAGTGAACCGACATCGTCCACCTCGACGTTGAAGGTGCGCATGCGCAGTTCTTTGGCGCCCTCCACATAGTCGATCTCCAGCTCGGCGCCGAGGCTGATGCTGTCGGTGAGGCCGAGGGGTGCGAGCTGCGCGCGCTGGCGGGCGTTTGTGATCGGCGCTTCGAAACCGGTGAGCTTGGCGCGCAGGCGCGAGGGCATCAGCCCGACGCGCGGCCCGCTCTCGACCTCGAAGCGGCCGACCTTGGCGAGCTGCTGGCTGGTGCCGCGCTGCTTGACGTCGACCTCCTCCAGCACGATGCGCGCGACATGGGGGTAGGCCTGCGGCGGCATGGTCTGGCCCGGCGCGAAGCGGCCCGCGGCGTAGTCCTTGCCGAGCGCGAGAAGCCCCGAGGCATCGATCCCCTCGACCGAGATCTGACCGATGGTCGTGTCCTGCCCCTCGCGGGAGGCAGCCGAGACGCCGGACATGGCGACCGAGGCCAGCCGGCCCTGCGACAGGCCGGAGAAGACGAAGCGCTCGATGCGGAAGGGCAGGCCCTCCGGCGACTGGCCGCTGATGCCGGCGATCTCGAAGCGCTCCATGTCGAAACGCTCGATGAATTCGGCCGCGAGCCCCGCCTGGCGGCGGCGTGCCGCGTCGTCCTCGGCGGGCCCGAGCGCCTGCATGCTCTCGGTGAGCGCCGCGATGGACTGGGTGCCGGGACGCAGGGAGACCTTGCCCATGGCGATGCGGGCGATGGCGAAGGGCGGGGCGCCCGGCCGCGGCGAGGCGATGCTGATGCCTTCGACCACACCGCTCTCCATCCACACGCCGACCGGGCCGGAGGCGCGGACGGCGGCGGCCATGTCGAGCCCGTTGAGGCGGATGCTGGCGGCCGAGGCGGCCGGTCCCGGCTGCCCGTCGGTGGGGGCGGCCTGGGTGGTGCGCACCACCAGCTCGGCGACCCGGCCGCGCTCGTAGCCGGTGAGCGCGATCTCGCCGTAGCGCACCGTCTGCTGGCGGTTCTGCCGCGCCTGGGTGACGACGAGGTCGCGGCCGGCGATGGCCTGCGCGGAGAAGCCCGTGGCCGTGCCCTCGTTGGCCGGCTGCACCAGTGGCGCCTGCGTGGCGAGGTTGCCGAGGATGGCGGCGAGCGAGCCCTGGGCGCCCTGGAACTCGGCCCGAGCCAGCTTGTAGCCCTGGCCGTCCGCTCCCGTGCCCTCGACGTCCTCGAGCAGCACGCGGGCATTGGACAGCGCGCCGTCCGCGCCCGGGGCCCCGGTGATCGTCGCCCGGCCGATCCTCACGCCGATGGGCACGGCGCCGGTGGAGGAGAAGGTGACGTTGACGAGAACCGCATTGCCGCCCTCGTCCCGCGCCTCGCCGATCGCGGCTCCCCCCATCTGCAGCGACGGCATCGCCCCGACGGCCGCCCGCGACAGGTCGTCGGCGGGACCGGCGAGGGCCTGGCTGCCCATCGCCAAGAGGAGGACGGCCGAGAGGCGGAGGGGAGCGGGGAAGTGCATCATGGATGATCCTGACATGGTGTCGGCGGCGGACGGGCAGGCGAATGCGCCACCGCCTCGGTTGATTTCCCGACGCGATGGTCGCATGGAAGCAAGGCTCGCGCCTCGATATTTCCACACGATGTCGATCCTGCGTCGGTTTGCAACCTGACTTCCGTTTTTTCGCCGCTTTCCCCGCTAGGGTGCCGCTCGATGCGCGACAGCAGAACTCCCGATCCCGTCGACACCCAGCTCGTCCTGGTGACGCCCCTCCTGGACGACCCGGAGGGATTCCTGCCGGTCCTCGCCGGCGCCCTCGCCGCAGGGCCGGTGGCGGCTGTGATCGGCCGGTTCGCCCCTTGCGACGAGCGCACCCTCGTCAACCGCATCAAGGCCCTGGCGCCCGTGGTCCAGAAGGCCGGGGCCGCCTTCATGGCCGAGGCCCCGGTGGAGGCGGTGATGCGCGGCGGCGCCGACGGCATCCACCTCGTCCATACGGCCGAGGCCCTCGCCGAAGCCGTCTCCCGGCTCGCGCCCCAGCGTATGGTCGGCGTCGGTGGCCTGAAGTCGAAGGACGACGCCATGGCGGCCGGCGAGGCAGGAGCCGACTACGTCATGTTCGGCGAGGCGCATGTCTCGCGCTACGCGGAGAAGGACGGTGTGCTGCCGCCGTTCCACGCGGTGGTCGAGCGGGTCGCATGGTGGGCGGAGGTCTTCCAGGTGCCCGTCGTCGGTTTTGCCCCGGACATCGCGGGGGTCGAGGCCCTGGCGCGGGTCCGCGCCGATTTCGTCGCCCTCGGCCAGCCCGTCTGGGACCATCCGGAAGGTCCGGCCGCCGCCGTCGCCGCGGCGCTCGCCCTGATGCGTGCCGGAGCCGCCGCATGAGCCGCCGGGCGCTCGCCGCCTGCCTCGTGGCGGCGCTCGCGGCTGCGCCGGCTTTGGCTCAGACCCGGCCGGCCCGTCCCGCCGCCCCGGCGCCCGCCGCGCCGCCGGCCGCTGCCGCGCCGCGGCCCGAGCCGCCGAGCGCCGATTCCGCCTATGCGGCCTATCAGCGCGGTCATTACCTCACCGCCTTCCGCGAGGCGACGGAGCGTGTCGAGGCCCTCGCCGATCCCGTATCGATGACTCTGCTGGCCGAGCTCCACGCCGCCGGCATCGGCATTCCGCAGAACGAGGAGCGGGCGCTGGGCTGGTACAGGCTCGCCGCCGAGCGCGGCGATCGCAACGCCATCTTCGCTCTGGGCATGCTGCATGTGGACGGCCGCGCCGGCCAGACGCGCGATCCCGCCCTCGCCAAGCCCCATTTCGAGCGCGCCGCCGGTCTCGGCCACATCGCCGCCGCCTACAATCTCGGCCTGCTGGCGCTTGCCGGCCACGGCGGTCCGCGCGATCCCGCCGCCGCGGCGCAATGGTTCCAGAAGGCCGCCGACCTCGGCAGCGCCGACGCGCAATATGCCTATGCCGTGCTGCTCAAGGACGGCAACGGCGTGCCGGCCGACCTGCCGCGCGCCGCCGTCTATATGGGCCGCGCCGCGGCGCAGGACCTCCTGGAGGCGCAGATCGACTTCGCCGTCATGGTCTTCAACGGCCAGGGCCTGCCCAAGGATGAGGCTCGCGCCGCCGCCCTGTTCCGCAAGGCCGCCCTGCGCGGCAATCCGCTCGCCATGAACCGCTACGCCCGCCTCCTCGCCGCCGGCCGCGGCACCGCACCCGACCCGCAGAAGGCGGCGCAGTGGCACATGACCGCCCATATGCTCGGCGCCCCCGACGGCTGGCTGCAGGAATTCGTCAAGGGCATGGATCCCGTCCTGCGCGACGCCGCCGAGCGCGGCGCCCGCGAGTGGCTGCGCTGAGGCCGGTCGCCCACGGCGCTTGACCGTGACGCGCCGCGCGGGCATGACCCCCCGAAAGCCACCCGAAAGTTCGACATGCTCCGTTCCGCCCTTCTCAACGTCATGGTCGGCGCCGCCCTCAAGGCCGGCCGCAGCCTCAAGCGCGACTTCGGCGAGGTCGAGCACCTGCAGGTCTCGATGAAGGGGCCGGCCGACTTCGTCTCGGCCGCCGACCGCAAGGCCGAGCAGATCGTCATGACCGAGCTGATGAAGGCCCGGCCGGGCTACGGTTTCATCGGCGAGGAGGGCGGCAAGGTCGAGGGCACGGACTCCACCCACACCTGGATCGTCGATCCGCTCGACGGCACCACCAATTTCCTCCACGGCATCCCGCATTTCGCCGTGTCCATCGGCCTGGAGCGCAACGGCGTGCCGGTGGCCGGCGTCATCTACAACCCGGCCAACGACGAGCTCTACGTCGCCGAGCGCGGCACGGGCGCCTTCCTCAACGACCGGCGCCTGCGCGTCTCGGCCCGCACCAAGCCCGAAGACAGCGTCGTCGGGGGCGGCATCCCGCACGTCGCCCGCGGCGACCATGTCCAGTTCCGCAACGAGCTGAAGGTCGTCCAGTCGCGCTTCGCCGGCATCCGCCGCATGGGCGCCTGCGCCCTCGACCTCGCCTATGTCGCGGCCGGCCGTTTCGACGGCTTCTGGGAGCGCGGCGTCCATCCCTGGGACATGGCGGCAGGCATCGTGCTGATCCGCGAGGCCGGAGGCTTCGTCACCGACTGCGACGGCCACGACAACATGATGCTCAACGGCACGATCTGCGCCGGTAACGAGCCGATCCAGAAGGCGCTTCTCGCCGCCGTGAAGGAAGGCCAGAGGGGCTGAGATGGGGCAGGCCAAGCGGCGCAAGGAGGCCGGCGACCGCGTCTCCCATTGCCGCACCTGCACCTATTGCTGCTCGCTGCCGCAGATCGAGGCGCTGGCGAAACCCGCCTACCGCCCCTGCATCCACATCGCCGGCGGCGGATGTTCCATTCACGGCCGCCCGGAGCGGCCGGCGGCCTGCTCGGCCTATGCCTGCGCCTATCTCACGGCGCGGCTCGTCAACGCACCCGAGCGCAACCGCATCCCCCATCCGCTCGACTGCGGCGCCTATTTCCACCGCGACCCCGTGGAGAAGGTGATCTTCGTCTTCGTCGATCCGGCGCGCCCCTTCCTGTGGAAGGCCTCTCCGCTGCTCGTCGACTTCATGCGCCTTCAACTCCGCGCCGGCTTCGTGCTCTTCGTCACGGACCGCGGCCGCCAGATGATCATACGCGACGTCGCCACCTTCGCGGAGATCCTCGCGCGCGATTTCGTCGCCCTCGCCGACCGCGAGGGCCGCCCGCTCGACGTGCCGAGCTTCCGCGAGAGCGGCGCATCTCCCCCTGCGTGAGGCCTTCCATGCCGCAGCGGCAGCTTTACCTCGCTTTAAACGGCCGCTGACAGACTGTCCGCAGGACGGGATCCCATGTACCGCGAGATGTTCGACAAGGGGATCGAGTGGCGTGCCCATGCCCATTCGATCCGCCGCCTCTACGGCAACTGGCTGGCACTGCGCGAGCAGGCCCGGGCCGTGCCGTTCAGCGAGTTCGACCCTGCGACCCTCGGCCCCATCGCCGACGACATGATCGTCTTTCGGCCGACCGCCGACGGCGACATGATCTATTCTCATTACGGCCGCGCGCTGGTGGAGCGCGTCGGCACCGACATGACCGGCAGGCTGAGCAGCCGCATCCTCGAGACGGTTGGCGCCTTCTTCCGGGAGTGCAACAACCGCGTCCTCGTCACCGACGAGCCCCTGCTCACCCTTCACCGCAGCGCCATCGCCGGCCAGGTGCATCTGTGGGAGAGGCTGGTCCTGCCCTGCCGCGATGCCTCGGGCGAGCCGGTCATCGTCATCATCGCCAAGCCACGCCAGTTCCGCGACGACCTGCTCGCCGCCGTGCTGGACGCCTCGCTGGACGCCATCGTGGCGGTCCGGCTGGTGCGCGACGACGCCGGCCTTCCAGTCGACGGTGAGTTCGTCGCCGTCAACCAGCGGGCCGCCGACTGGAACGGCCAGACGGTGGAGGCCATGCTGCAGACGCCGGTGCTGACGCTCTGCCCGGGCCTTGCCGAGAGCGGCCTGTGGACCCGCTTCGTCGACGTCGCCCTCACCCGTCAGCCGCTGCAGCTCGTCACCCGCTATGCCTGCGCCGATGCCGACCGCTGGATCGAGATTGCCTGCGTGCCCTTCGGCGACGGCTTCATGGTGACCAAGGCCGACGTCACCGAGCGCAAGAACGCCGAGGACGCCATGCGGCAGACCCAGGCGGAATATGCCCAGGCCAACGCAGCGCTGAAGGCGGAGATCCAGCGCCGCCAGGCGCTGGAGGAGGAGCTGAGCCAGCTTGCCACGCGCGACAGCCTGACGGGTGCCCTGAACCGCCGCGCGACGACCGACGGGCTGCGCGACGCGCTGGCGCGCTCGGCCCGCTATGCCCATCCGGTCTCCGTCATCACCATGGACCTCGACCATTTCAAGCACATCAACGACCGCTTCGGCCATGCTGGCGGCGATGCCGTGCTGCGCCGGACCGTCGGCCTCCTGACCCACGGCCTGCGCGAGGACGTCGACCTCGTCGGCCGCTTCGGCGGCGAGGAGTTCGTCATGGTCCTGCCCCATGTCGGCGTCGGCGAGGCGGTGGGCGTCGCCAGCCGCATGCGCGAACTGCTCGCCGGCTCGCCTGTCGAGCACGAGGATGGACCCATCCGCTTCAGCGGCTCCTTCGGCATCGCCGCCTGGGACGGCCGGGAGACCATGGACCGTCTCTTGAGCCGGGCGGACGCCGCCCTCTACCGGGCGAAGGCCGCGGGCCGCAACCGCGTCGCCCTCGACGAGGGCATGGGCGACATCCATGTGCTCGAAACCGGTGGCGAGGCGCCGCTCCAGCCCTCCGCCGACGTGCCGCCCTTCACGCCGACGACCCGGCAGGGAACGGCGCCGCGCCGCTCGCGTCGAGCCACCGCGACAGCGCCTCGGCGGCCCTGACGGGCGTCAGCCAGCGCGCCTCAGGCATCTGGTTGCGGAACCAGGTCTCCTGCCGCTTGGCATAGGCGCGCGTGTCCCGCTGTCCCCGCGCCACCGCCTCGGCGAGCGACACCTCGCCTGCGAGATGGGCGACGAGGCCCGGCACACCGTGGGCGCGCATGGCGGGCAGCGCCGGATCGAGGCCGCGGGCGGCCAGCGCCGCCACCTCGTCGAGGGCGCCTGCCGCCATCATCGCCTCGAAACGCCGGTCGATCCGCTGCCGCAGCGGCTCGCGCTCCACCGCCAGGAAGACGGTGGCGAGATCGAAGCCGGCGAGCGCCGCGGCCTCCCGGCCGTTCTGCTGCCAGTGGAGGAGGGGTCTCCCGGTCGCCTCCAGAACCTCGATGGCGCGGATGATGCGCTGAGGGTCGCTCGGCCGCAGCCGCGCCGCCGTGTCCGGGTCCTTCGCCGCCAGCGCCGCATGAAGTTCGGCAGGCGAGCGTCCCTCCGCCTCCCGCCGCACCCGCTCGCGCACGTCCGGCGCGACGGGCGGGATGGCCGAGAGCCCCGACGTCAGGGCACGGAAGTAGAGACCCGTGCCGCCGACGACGATGGGCAGGGCTCCGGCGGCCGTGGCTGCGGCGATCTCGGCGGAGGCGGCCTCCACCCATCGGCCGGCGGAGAAGGTCTCTGCGGCGTCCACCGTGCCGTAGAGCCGGTGCGGGGCGAGGGCGGCCTCGTCCTTGGTCGGACGGGCGGTGATGATGCGGAGGTCGCGATAGACCTGCATGGAATCGGCATTGACGACGACGCCGCCGTAGCGCTGCGCGAGATCGAGGGCGAGCGCCGACTTGCCGCTCGCCGTCGGACCTGCGATGAGGACGGCCCTCGGCCTGTGGCCCTCGCGGGAACCCTCACCTTGACCCACGTCGCGACCCTCATCGCCCATCCGCACAACCCGGTCCTGACCGCCGACGCCCTGGCGGCGGCCGCGGCGCAGCTTACCGCCGCCGATACGGCCGTGATTCTCGCCGAGGGCGTCGCCGCGGACATTCCTTTCGCACCTGGGGCCGGTGCCGACAACCGGGCGCTCGCCGACGCCCTGCGCGCGGCCCTCGCGGGCCTTCCGCTCGACGTGGTGGTGCAGCCCGCGGCGGGCCGGGCGAAGCGCCTGTTCCTCGCCGACATGGACTCCACCATGATCGGCCAGGAATGCATCGACGAGCTCGCCGACCTCGTCGGGCTGAAGGAGCACGTCTCGGCGATCACCGAGCGCGCCATGCGCGGCGAGATCGCCTTCGAGCCGGCGCTGCGCGAGCGCGTGGCACTCCTCGAGGGTCTCTCGGCGTCGGTGGTGGACGATGTCATCGCCCGCCGCATCACCCTCACCCTTGGCGGACCGGAACTGGTGCGCACCATGCGCGCCCGCGGTGGCTACACCGCCCTCGTCTCCGGCGGCTTCACGCTCTTCACCGCGCCCATCGGGGCGATGATTGGCTTCCACGAGAACCGCGCCAACATCCTGGAGGTGCAGGACGGGCACTTCGCCGGCACGGTGCGCGAGCCCATCCTCGGCCGCGAGGCCAAGCGCGACACGCTCGTGGAACTGCGCGCCCGCTTCGGCCTGGCGGCGCACGAGACCATGGCGGTGGGAGACGGGGCCAACGACCTCGCCATGCTCGGCGAGGCGGGGATCGGCATCGCCTTCCGCGCCAAGCCCAAGGTCGCCGAGGCGGCGGCGGCGCGGATCGACCACGGGGATCTCACCGCGCTGCTCTACATGCAGGGCTATCGCCGCGCCGATTTCGCGGCCTGACGCCGGCGGGCCGGGCCCGCCGGTCGGCTCGGGTCAGCGCAGCGTCAGCGCCACGAAGCGGCGATCGCCCTCGGCGTTCGCCACCAGGAACAGCGCCGAGCTGCGCCCCTCCGCCCGCAGCGCCTGGATGCGCCGCGTCACGTCGGCGGGCGAGTTCACCGGCTCGTTCTGCACCTCGAGGATGACGTTGCCCGGCTGGATCGCCCGCTCGGCCGCCCGCGAATTGGGATCGACCTGGGTGACCACCACGCCGCGCACGTCGTCGCGGACGCGGAAGCGCTGGCGCATCTCCTGCGTCAGCCCGGAGAGCTGGAGCCCCAGCGCCGAGACGGTGGGGTTGGCCGGCCGCGGCGGCTGGCCCTGCGGCTGGCGTCCCGTCGAGGCCTGCTGGATATTGCCCTCGCGGCGGCCGAGCGTGACGGTCAGCGTCTCTTCCTTGCCGCCGCGCATGACGACGACCGGCACCGCCTTGCCCACGGCCGTCTCGGAGACGATCCGCGGCAGCTCGCGCGAATTGCGCACCTCGCGGCCGTCGAAGCTGACGATGACGTCGCCGGTCTTCATGCCGGCCGGGCCGGCCGGGCCGTTCGGCTCGACGCCGGCGATGAGCGCGCCGCGGCGGGTGCCGAGGTTGAGGCTCTCGGCGATCTCGTCGGTCACCTCCTGGATGCGCACGCCGAGCCAGCCGCGCCGCGTCTCGCCGAACTCGCGCAGCTGCGCGATGATCGGGCGGGCGGTGTTCGCGGGAATGGCGAAGGCGATGCCGATATTGCCGCCGGTCTGCGAGAAGATCGCCGTGTTGATGCCGATGACGTCGCCGGCCATGTTGAACAGGGGGCCGCCGGAATTGCCGCGGTTGATGGCCGCGTCGGTCTGGATGTAGTTGTCGAAGGGCCCCGACTGGATGTCGCGGTTCTTGGCCGAGACGATGCCGGCCGTGACCGTGCCGCCGAGCCCCAGCGGATTGCCGATGGCCATCACCGCCTCGCCGATGCGGATGCGGTCGGAGTCGGCGAGGTTCACCGCCTTCAGCGGCCGGGTCGGCTGCACGCGCAGCACGGCGACGTCGATCTCGCGGTCGCGACCGATCAACTCGGCCTTCAGGCGCGTGCCGTCGTTGAAGATGACCGTGATCTCGTCGGCGTTGTCGATGACGTGGTTGTTGGTGACCACGATGCCGCTGGCGTCGATGACGAAGCCGGAGCCGAGCGAGGACTGTCGGCGCTGCGGCGCCGGCTGGCCGTCGGGCCCGCCCGGCGGATTTTCGCCGCGGCGGCGGAAGAATTCCTCGAACAGCTCGTCGAAGGGCGCGCCGGGGCCGGGATTGCCCGGGCCGCCGGGGGCGCCAGGCTGGCCGGGGCGGCGGCCGGGCGGGCCGGGCCGCTGACCGGGGGAGGCGTCGACGCGCGAGGAGGTGGAGATGTTCACCACCGCGTCGATGACGCGCTCGGCGAGATCCGACAGGTCGATGGCCTGGCGGGCTTCGGCGCGCGGCATGGTGCCGGGGGTGAGCGCGAGGCCCGTGCCGAGGGCGAGGGCGAGGCTGGCGGCCGCGAGGCGGCTGCCGATCCGGGAGGTCATCGTCGAGATCCTGGTGGAAGTTCCGGGAAGGGAAAGGGGTGCGGTGCGGGCGGTGCGACCATGAACATCGGCTGGGCGGCTTGTGGTCATGTCTCGTCCCCGTCGGCCCCGTCACAGACGCCCGCCATGTTTCGGCGCGATGGCGTCGAGGCATAGTGAACCACGAAATGGGGCGGCATGGCGACCTCGGAAAGGGCCTGCCATGCCGTCGGGGCGGTCTGGGCCATCACACCTGTTTGAAGGCCTCGTCCACCGGCACCTGCAGCGAGAGCGCCATGCGATTCGTCTCCGAGGCCATGGCGACGATGGAGACGAGTTCCATGAACTGTTCGTCGCTCATGCCCTTGGTCCGCGCGGCGGCCGTATGTGAGCGGATGCAGTACTCGCAGGAATTGGCCATGGAGACGGCGACGTAGATCAGCTCCTTGGTCAGCGGGTCGAGGGCGCCCGGCGCCATGACCTGCCGGACGCTCTCCCAGGTCCGCTTCAGCGCGACCGGGTCATGGGCCAGGACGCGCCAGAAATTGTTGACGAAATCCGTCTTGCGCGTCGCCCGGATGTCGGCGAAGACCGCCGCCGCCTCCGCCGACAGGTCCGCATCCGCGAGCGCGGGCATCATCGACATGGCCTTGGGTCCTCCCGATTGCGCCGGTTCAGCCGGCGATCTCCTCGATCAGTCCGCCGAGGATCGTGCCGCGCGGCAGGATCGAGCGGATGTCGCAATATTCTTCCTTGGTGTGGATGCCGCCGCCCCAGACGCCGAGCCCGTCGAGGGTCGGCACGCCCATGGCGCCTGTGAAATTGCCGTCCGAGCCGCCGCCCGACTGCATGTGTTCAATGGGGAAGCCGTGCCTGTCGGCGATCGCCTTGGCCTTGGCGTAGAGCGCCATCGTGCCCTCGCCGGCGACGAAGAGCGGGCGCACCGGCCCCGGCTCGATGGTGATGCGGGTGTTTGGGAAGGGCGGGCGCAGCGTGCGCAGGCGCACGTCGATGTCGGCGAGGTCGTCCGGCGTGGCGGCGACGCAGAGCACCTCCGCCGAGCAGAGGACCGGCACCACGTTGACCCAGGTGCCGGAATTGACCCGGCCGACCGCGAAGGTCTGGCCGCGCTCGTAGTCCGACCAGTCCTCGATGGTCTCGATGATGCGCGCCATGGCGCGGATCGACGACACGCCGCGGCTGATGGCGGCGCCCGCATGGGAGGGCCGGCCGTGGACGTGGATCATGTAGCGGACCACCGCATGGCGGCCCGAGGTGACGAAATGGTCGCGGCCGGGTTCCGGCACGAGGACATGTGCGGCCTTCGCCGCCTCCGCCTCGATGGTGAGGCGCGAGGAGGGGGAGCCAACCTCCTCGTCGGGGACCAGCACCACCGTGACGCTGCGGCGCAGGCGCCCGCCCTTCTGCTTGATGAGCTTGCCGAGCACGTGCAGGGCCAGCACCGTGCCGCCCTTCATGTCGGTGACGCCCGGCCCGTAGAGCCGGTCGCCCTCGCGGCGGATGGGCAGGGGGCCGGCAAGGGTGCCGACCGCGTGGACGGTGTCGACATGGGCGAGGATGAGGAGGCCGGGTCCCGGCTCGGTGCCGGCGAGCCGGCCGATGACGATGTCGCCGAAGCCCTGGGTGCCGGGCAGGCGGTCGATGTCGAATCCCATGATGCCGAGGTCGCGCGCGCCCTCGTCCATCATCCGGTTGACCGCCGCGGCATCATAGGTCGGGCTCTCGATCGAGGCCCAGCGGATGATATCCGAGACAACCTGGTCGACATCCGTGGTCACGGGCATGCGGGGCTCCTCCTCTGACGTGAGGGGAGCCTAGAGCCGCCTCTGCCGCCGCGTCTACGGCCGCTGCGGCTCACGAGCTATGATCCCGAAATTCTGCCCGCCGAAGCGTTGCTCGATCTGCTCGATGCGCTTCTCGTGGTCCTGCCAGTTGAACCGGCTGGTGGACCGCTGGCCGGGCGGCGGCGTCTCGGAGCCCGTGGGAACCGTCACCCCGCGCGCCAGCGGCGAGCCGATGGCGTTGAGGTGGACCACCGCCCGTCGGCAATATTCCAGCGACAGGGCGCTCATTTCGGTCTCGTCCCAGCCGGCGCGGTATTTCATCAGCGCCTGGCAGAGATTGCCGCCGGAGCGCTCCCAGGCGCCGGCGAGATAGGTCACGCCGAGGCGGATGTTGGTCTCCGGCTCGAACAGGTCCTGGATCGTGCCGTTGAAACCGAGTTGGCGGGCTATGGAGGGGCGGACCTGCATGAGGCCGACATCGTCGACGAGACCGACCGCGTGCGGGTCGTAGGCGCTCTCCACCATCACCACCGCGTCGGCGAGGTCGATCGGCACGCGCAGGGCGGCCGCGAGGCGCCGGACGGTCGGGTAATGCGCCTTGCGGCCCACCAGATAGCGCGTGTCGGAATAGGCACGGCCCTCGAAGCGCCGCGGCGGCGCCTCGGCGAAGGGCGCCTCGAGCTGCGGCAGGTCGCCCGCCGTGTCGGCGGCGACCGGCTCGGCCGACGATGGCGGCGGGGTTGCGCCCGGCGGCGCGGCCGCGGCGGTGCGGGAGGGCGGCACCTGGGCGTTGATGACGGCGCGGTGGTTGTCCGGAATCGCAGGCGCCCGTCGGCTCGCCGCCTCCGCCTCGCGAAAGGCCTCGTCGATCCGGCTGGGCGGGGCAGCCGGTGCCGCCGTCGCTGCCGGTTGTGCCGGGGCCGGCGCCGCCTCGGCGGGTGGCGTGGTCGCGGCAGGCGGCACGGTGGCGAGTTCCGGCGCGCTGGTGGCGTCGCTCTCGGCGGCCTCGGCAGGGCGGGGGTCGGGCAGGGGGGCAACGCGCGGCGCCCCGGCCGGCGGGCGCGCCGGGCGGGCGGCAGGCCGGCTGGCTGGCGGCTGGCGCGCGCCGGGAGGCGTCAGGTCGAGCTGGGCGACGGCCGGCGTGGCGGCCAGAACCGCACCGGCGAGGAGAACCGTCCGCAACGTGCCATGCATGGCCCCAATCTAGTCGACCGGGACGGCCCGCGCTACCCGCGCCCCGGGCCTCAGTCACGCAGGGAGTCAAGCCGGGTGCGGATCTCGGTGAGCGGGGCGAGGGCGGAGGCGAAGGGCGTCCGGCCGATCCGCGCCAGCAGGTCTTCCAGCACGGGAGCGAGCCGGGCGATGCAGTCCGCATGGACGGCCCGGCCGGCATCGGTGATCTCGACGAGCCTGCCGCGGCCGTCGCTGTCGTCTGGCACGATCCGCACCAGGCCCTTCGGCTCCAGCCTCTGCAGCGTCGAGGTCATGGTCGCGCGCGTCACCTGGAAGGCCCGGGCGAGGTCGGAGGGGCGTCTCTGGCCGCCGAGCCGCACGAAGTGGTTGAGAATGGTGAACTGGGCGAGGGTCATCCCCTCCGGCATGACGCGTTCGAAGGCCGTGCTCGACAACTGCGCGATGATGCCGACCTCGTTGAACACGCGGAACAGGAGGTCCGCGTCGCTGGCGGGAACAGTGTCGGTCATGCGGTCCTGATTCGGGAGGCGGCAGACCAGCGGGGCGTCTGCGGCACGTCGGGACCGTAACCCAACCTGGCGAGCATGTGCAGCCGTTTCGGGCTGCCGGTGCCCAGCATGCGGTCGAGCTCCGCGCGCAGTCCGTCCATTTCGGTGAATTCCTGCAGGGCCTGGCTGACCGGTTGCATGGAGAGGCCGAGCGAGGCGGCCGTCAGGTTGGCCCTGAGATAGGCCCGTCCGGCGGCAAACGCGCCCGCCCGGCTGCCGTCCTCTGCGGTGACGGTCACATAGGCCGGCGTCGCCGCCAGCATGGCGCGGTACATGTCGCGGCCCTGAAGCGTCGCGGCGGAGGCGGGATCGGCGAGTTGTACCCGCGACAACCGGCCGAGGAGCGACAGCCCTTCGAGGAACGGACCGCCCAGCGAGATGCCGTCGGGATTGGCCTCAATCTCGCGGCGGCCGATGCGCATGAGGTCGACGCTCTCCTGGTGGGTCCTCGGCGTCGCGGCCTCGACCTCCCACGCCCGCCAGGTGAGGGCGCGGACCTCCGCGGTCATCCCGGCGTCGGTGAGGGCCGCGACTGCGAGGCCCGGTGCCGAGAGCGCGGCCAGGGCCGCTGCCGCCGCCGCCGGAACCGGGCGCGCCATGTCATAGGGCCGCTTGGTCGAGCGCCGCGCCATCACATGGGCGAACAGCGGGTCGACGGCAACGCCTGCGTCGCGGATCAGCGTCAGGTGCGCCACCGGGCGCTGGTCGAGGCGCGGCTGCGGCTCGCCTTCCGGGAACGGCACGACCTCCAGCCGATGGCCGGTCGCCGTCGCCGCGATCGCCGCGAGTTCGCAGAAGCAGGCGAGCCCGATGACGATCTGCCGGTCGAGGGGATCGGTTTCCGGCAGCCTGCGGTCGAGGTCGCAGAAGAGGGTCATCGTCGTAGGGCCGGTCAGCTCGACGATCCACGGCTGCCGGTTGTGCGGGTTCGGCGCGAGGATCGCGTGCTCGACGACGAACCGGCGCGGGTCGGAGCGCGAGCCGCCGGCCTGGCTCCAGGGCAGGAGCGCCGCCGTGGGCGTGCGGGTGAGAGCAAAGGCGGTGGCGCCGGTGGCGGCCACGAGGCCGGTCGCACCGGAGGACAGGAGGAAGAGGCGACGATTCATGAGATGCTCCGGTGGTTAGATGTCGAACTATATAATTCGGTATCTAACCAAAACACCGATGTCAATATCGCTCGATATCGAATTGGTTGGCTCGGCGCAGAGGGCTATCGTTCTGGCGGCCACCCGATACCGCTGCGTGAAACGCTGAGCGGTCCTGCGGCCCGACGACGGCCTCCGAAACACGCTGTTACCTTTACGGGAGATGAAATCGCCGTCTAGATTTGTGACGGCGGTCGTTCGGCGGCTGCGAACCCACGCTGTAGAAATCCGAGGAAACACATGTTCAGGACCTGTCTTCTCGCCACGACCGCAGCCGCCGTCCTGGCTTTCGGTACGCTGATCACCACCACGCCGGCGCAGGCCCAGTGCACCGCGCGCTTCACCTGTGATCCCGGCGTCAGCCCGGTCTGCTGGTTCCGCCTCTTCTATCGCAATGGCAACAGCAGCGTCTTCACCGTTCCCGCCGGCGGCCAGCGCCGCATCTTCGGCCTGTCGCCGGGCGAGCGCTATTGCTCATCGAACCGTGGCACGCCCGGCTTCCAGTGCAACGCCCAGCGCATCCGCATGGCCTGCTGACGGCGCGGGGCGCGGCGTCAACGCGGCGCGCCCCAGGACCGGCTCGCCTGCACCATCGAGGGCAGGTCCTGGCGCTGCCCCATGGCGGGCGCGTGGGGCGGCAGTTCCGGCATCCGCCCACCCGCCTTCTCCACCAGCGCCTGCACCCGCTTGGTGATGGACGGGTGGGTCGAGAACAGATCGGCGAAATCGTCCGGATCGTTCTCGAAGCACATGTCCATCACGCCCGAGGGCACGCCCTCGATGTCGGCGCGGCCGGAGATCTTCAGGAGCGCCGAGATCATTGCGTCGGGGTTCTTGGTGAGTTCGACGGCGCCGGCGTCGGCCAGGTACTCGCGCGAGCGCGATAGCGACAGGCGGACCACGATCGCCAACACCCAGGACACCACCACCAGCGCGACGCCGATCAGCACCACCACGATGGCGCCGCCGCCCTTGCGGTCGTCGGAGGACGAGCGGATGCCGCCGCGCAGGAAGGCGCGGAACACCAGCTCGCCCACCAGCGAGATGACGCCCGAGATCACCACGGCGATGATCATCAGCCTGACGTCGCCGTTGCGGATATGGGTGAGTTCGTGGGCGAGGACCGCCTCCACCTCCTTGTCGTCGAGGCTGTTGAGGAGGCCCGTGGTCACCGTCACGGTGAACTGCTTCTCGTTGACGCCCGATGCGAAGGCGTTGAGCGCATCGCTCTGCAGGATGGCGAGCTTCGGCGTCGGCATGCCGCGGGAGATGCAGAGGTTCTCGAGCATCCTGTAGAGCTTCGGGTTGTCGGCCTGGCTCACCGGCTCCGACCCCGTCATCTTGCCGATGAGCGCGACGTTGAAGCGGTAGCCGATCAGCACCCACAGCGCCGTGCCCGCCGTGACGAACGGCAGTGCGATGAGGAAGACGCGCCACGTCTCCCACATCACGTAGGAGCCGACCCGGTAGCCCGACATTCCGTAGCCGATCAGGATCACGCCGAAGGTCAGGAGATAGGCGAGGACGAACAGCCCGGCGATGAGGAATCCCGAGCGGATCTTGTTGTTGCGGATATGGCCGTAGAGCCCATAGGCCTCGCCGATCATGACGGCGCCCGGCTCAGAACTTCACCGTCGGCGCCGTCTCGATCTGGGCGCGGGTCTCCGGGCCGACGTCGAAGAACTCGCGCGGCGTGAAGCCCATCGACGCCGCGAAGAGCACCGCCGGGAAGGCCTGGATGGAGGCGTTGAACTCGCTCACCGCATTGTTGAAGAAGCGGCGGGCGGCCGCCAGCTTGTCCTCGACATTGCCGAGGTCGACCTGGAGCTGCTGGAAATTGGCGCTCGCCTTGAGGTCCGGATAGGCCTCGCCGAGCGCCATCAGACGACCGACCGCACCCGAGAGCTGCTGCTCGGCCGCGGCCTGCGCCGCCGGACCGTGGGCGCCCTGCGCCGCATTGCGTGCGGCGATGACGGCGTCCAGCGTCGACTTCTCGTGCGCCGCATAGCCCTTCACCGTTTCGACGAGGTTCGGGATGAGGTCGTGGCGCTGCTTGAGCTGCACGTCGATGTCGGCGAAGGCCTGGTTGACCCGCTGCCGGAGCCCCACGAGCCCGTTGTAGACGAAGACGGCGTAGACGGCGGCGGCGATGACGATGCCGAGAATGGCCCAGCCCATGACGTGGCTCCTCTCCATGACGACGGGGGCAGAGACTGTCACGGCCCCGCCCGGTTCGCAAAGACAAGGCGCGCGGCCGTGTTTCAGCGCGATGTCGGGAGGCTGTCCGCCGCGTGACGGAGGAGGTCAGAACCGGGTGGTGAGCGCCGTCAGCCAGGCTGGCGAGGCCTCCACCAGCGCCGCCTCGATGGCCTTGTCCCAACCGGTGAGCACCAGCACCGCGACCGCCACCACCACGAGGCCGAGAGCGGTCTTGGCGCCCTGACCCGCCGCCATCATGCGTTCGCGCAGCCCGAGGAGCCTCTCCCGCGACAGGGCGCCGAGGGCCGCCAGCGGCAGGCCGGCACCGATGCCGAAGGCGAGCATGGTGAGGCCCACCTGGCCGAGATTCTCGCCCCGCGCCGCCATCAGCGAGGCGGCGCCGAGGGTCGGACCGACGCAGGGGCTCCACACCGCCCCGAGCAGCAGGCCGACGCCGAACTGGCCGGAGAGACCGCCCCGGTCGAAGCCGCCGAAACGCGCCTGCGTCCAGTCCGACAGCGGCCCCGCCGCCGTCGCGAGCCGGGCGCCGGCCGCCGGCACCAGCATGGCAAGGCCGAGAGCCAGCAGGATGATGCCGGCCACCATGCGGAAGACGCCGAGGTCGAGCCCCAGCGAGAAGCCGATCGTCGCGACGAAGAGCCCGATCACCGTGAAGGAGAGGGCGAGGCCGGCGGCGAGCGCGAGAGGCCCGCGCCGGTGCTCGGAGGCCGCGCCGCCGAGCACGATGGGCAGGATGGGGAGCACGCAGGGCGACAGGATCGAGACGATCCCCGCCAGAAAGGCGAAGCCGATGGAGGCGAGCATGGGCGAGGTCCCTGCGGCTGGCTGCGGCGGCTCAGATGCTCTTCGCCACCAGCGCCGTGATGGAGGCCGCGTTGGTGTCGCCGGCCGACCGGCCGACCTCCTGCCGCCCCTTGAAGACCACCAGCGTCGACTGGCTCTGCACGTTGAGGGCGCGCAGCACGTCTTTCTGGCTGTCGAAGTCGACGCTGAGGAACACGAGGTCGCGGAAGCGCGGCTCGGCGGTCAGCTTCTGCAGGATCGGCTGCTGCGCCCGGCAGGTGGGGCACCAAGGCGCCGTCACCTCGACGAGGATCGGCTTGCCGGCGGCCTGGGCCGCGGCGAAGGCGGCCTGGGTGAAGCGCTGCCCGGCGGCGCTCGCGGGGAGCGAGGGCGCGGCGGCGGCGAGCGCAGCCGATGCGAGGATGAAGGTACGGCGACGGATCATGGTTTCCCCCTTGGACAGGACCGGGCGCGGCAGTCATCGGCCGCAGCTCCGTTTCCACTACGGGACCTGCCGGTGCCCCGTTACGCGCTGACGGTTTCGTGATCGGCGGTGCCCGGCCGCCGGACATGGCGAGGCCCCGGTCGCTCTCGCGCCGGGGCCTCTCAACATGTCAGTCGGCCTGTAAGCCGGGTTTTGTGGGGCGGGACTGCTCCCGCGTGACGACCATTCCTCTAGGCGGCCGATTGCTCGGACGCTCTGGCAACCTACCCGGACGACGGCGCGGATCCACGCCCGGGGTTTCCCCCTGTCGTCCCTATTCGGTTTTGCTCCCGGTGGGGTTTACCGTGCCGCTTCCGTTGCCGGTCGCGCGGTGGGCTCTTACCCCACCTTTTCACCCTTGCCGGAGCGAACCCCGGCGGTCTGTTTTCTGTGGCACTGTCCCTGGGGTCGCCCCCGCCGGACGTTATCCGGCACCGTGTTTCCGTGGAGCCCGGACTTTCCTCCCCCGCGCCCTTTCGGGTGATGCGGCGGCGGTCGTCCGGCCGGCTGACGGGCCCCAAGTGAAACAGGCGGGTCGGAGTGTCAAGCCGGCTCAGGCGTCCTTATTGGCGTCCACCGACTTGCGGCCGGCGGGGGCGCCGAGGCTGCTGTCCGGTGCCGAGGGCTGGACGGGATCGCTGGCCGGGAAGGTGTCCTCCAGCGCCTTGTTCAGTTCGGCCTCCTCGGCCTTTGTGGTGGAGCTCGCCGGCATCTTCGGGCCCTTGCCCGCAATCGCCTCTTCGAACTCCCGCGTGCCCTCTTTCTGCAACGCGTCGGCTTTCACGTCCGCTGGCATGTTTCCCTCCTATGGCCATACCGCTTCGAAACACCCAACCCGCGAGGGCCGCCGGTGTTCCCTCGCCGCGGCTTGGTGCCGAGCGTCGCGCTCTGGTAAGGCTGGAGCCCGCCTGCAACGAGGTTCCCATGCCGTCGCCGCTTCTCGCGCCGCTCTTCGGTTCGCCCGCCATGGAGGCCGTCTGGTCCGACGCCGCGACCGTCGCCGCCATGCTGGCGGTCGAGGAGGCTCTCGCCGCCGCCGAGGCCGAGGCGGGCGTCGTTCCCGCCGCCGCCTCTGCCGCCATCGCCGCCGTCGTGGCGCGGCGCGGCATCGACATCGAGGCGCTGGCCGACGCCGCCGGCATGGCCGGCAACACGGCCATCCCCCTGGTCAAGGCCTTGACGGCGGAAGTCCGCGCGGCCGACGCCGAAGCCGCCAAGTGGGTCCACTACGGCGCCACCAGCCAGGACGTGATGGATACCGGCCTGGTGCTGCAACTGCGCTCGGCCTTCAGGCTCATCGAGGTCGATCTCGCGCGTGCCATGGCCGCCGCCGCCGCGCTGGCGCAGGCCCATCGCGACACGCCCATGGCCGGCCGCACCTGGCTTCAGCAGGCCCTGCCCATCACCTTCGGCCTCAAGATGGCCGGCACGCTCGACGCGCTGATGCGCCATCGCGACCGCCTCGCCGAAGCCCGCCCGCGTATCCTTGCCCTCCAGTTCGGCGGTGCCGCGGGCACGCTCGCCTCCCTGGGTGCAACGGGGCCGGAGGTCGCCCGTCTGCTCGCCGCGCGCCTCGACCTGTCGCTGCCCGAAACGCCCTGGCACGGCCAGCGCGACCGCATCCTCGAGGCCGCGAGCCTCATGGCCGGCCTTGTCGCTTCAGCCGCCAAGGTCGCCCGCGACGTCGCCCTGATGATGCAGACCGAGGTCGGCGAGGTGCTGGAGCCGGCGGCGCCGGGCCGCGGCGGCTCTTCCACCATGCCGCACAAGCGCAACCCGGCGCTCTCCGCCACCATCCTGGGGGCAGCCGGCCTCGCGCCGCAGCTCCTGGCCACCATCGCGGCGGGTGGGGCCGGCGAGCACGAGCGCGCTGCCGGCGGCTGGCAGTCGGAATGGCTGGCGCTGCCCGAACTCGCCCGCCTCACCGGCGGGGTCATGGCACGCCTCGCCGAGTTGCTGGAGGGGCTGGAGGTGAAGCCCGAGCGCATGCGCGCCAATCTCGGCGCCACCGGCGGGCTGCTCATGGCGGAAGCGGTGCAGATGGCGCTCGCCCCCGCCCTCGGCCGCCTCGCCGCCCACGACCGCATCGAGGCCGCCTGTCGCAAGGCGGTGGGCGAGGGCAGGGACCTCCTCGACGTGCTGGCCGAGGATGGTGAGATCACCGCCCATGCCCCGCGCGACCGCCTCGCCGAACTTCTCGACCCCGCCGGCTACCTCGGATCGGCCGGGTTCTTCGTCGACCGGGTGCTGGCGCGGTATCGAGCAGTGTGACGCCATTGCACCGACGGCCCGCGCTCGAGCCCTTCGGCCCCTGGACCCCTTCCCCTCGCTGGGTTCGGCCGGGCGTGACGTGCGGCGGGTGGCCAGCGGCAACCCGTGATCCTGGCAGCCGTCGCGTCAGGTCTTGAGGCCCGCGCAGGGACGCCCTAGCGTCGTTCTGCTGCGCCTTCCGTCACCCCCGGCCGAGCGCAGCGAGGGGAAGGGGGTCCAGGAGTTGCCGGGCGCCGGACCGTTCTACGTCTACATCCTCGCCAGTGGGCGCAACGGAACGCTCTATGTCGGCGTGACGAACGACATCGGTCGGCGTTCCTTTGAGCACCGGTCCGGAGCCGGTGCGGTCTTCACCCGACGCTATCGCGTCCACCGGCTGGTGTGGATGGAACCTTACGACGGCATCGCCGCCGCCATCGCCCGTGAAAAACAGATCAAGGGGTGGAACCGTGCGTGGAAGCTTCGCCTTATCGAGCGCGACAACCCGCAATGGCGGGATCTTTATGGCGAGTTGGCCGGAGCACCCTGAGCCCTGCCTCGCCCCCGCTATTCCCGTCACCCCCGGCGAGCCCGAAGGGCGAGGGAAGGGGGTCTAGGAGGTGCCGGGCGGTCCCTCAAGAGCTGGTGGCCTCCTTCGCGGGAAAGGACGAGGTGCGGCGTTTCCGGCCCCTGGACCCCCTTCCCCTCGCTGCGCTCGGCCGGGGGTGACGGACGGTGGAGTGAGACGCCGTGCCGGGGCGACATCGGTAAAACGTCGGGCCGCCTTCCGTCACCCCCGGCGAGCCCGAAGGGCGAGGGAAGGGGATCCAGGAGTTGCAGAGCGGTCCCTTGAAGCTGGTGGCCTCCTTCGCGGGACAGGAAGGAGGGGGCGGCGCTTCCGGCCCCTGGACCTCCTTACGCTCGCCGCGCTAGGCCGGGGGTGACGGGCGGCGGCGGCAGGGCCGCAGTTCACCCCCCGTAGATGCCCTTGTAGGTCTCGCGCAGCACGTTCTTCTGCACCTTGCCCATCGTGTTGCGCGGCAGGTCCTCGACCACGATCACCCGCTTCGGCAGCTTGAACTTGGCGAGGCGCGTCTCCAGCGCCGAGAGGATGGCACCCTCGTCGAGCTTCGCACCGGGGGTGGGCACCACCACTGCGGTGACGCCCTCGCCGAAATCGGGATGCGGCACGCCGATCACCGCGCTCTCGAAGACGCCGGCCATGCCGTCGATCTCGGTCTCGACTTCCTTCGGATAGACGTTGTACCCGCCGGAAATCACCAGGTCCTTGCCGCGGCCGACGATGTGGACATAGCCGTTCTCGTCGATCTTGCCGAGGTCGCCGGTGATGAAGAAACCGTCCTCGCGGAACTCGGCCGCCGTCTTCTCCGGCATCCGCCAGTAGCCCTTGAAGACGTTCGGGCCCTTCACCTCGATCATGCCGATCTCGCCCCTGGCGACGGGAGCGCCCGTCTCCGGGTCGGTGACGCGCAGCTCGACGCCCGGCAGCGGGAAACCGACCGTGCCGGCAATGCGCTCGCCCTCGTAGGGGTTCGAGGTGTTCATGTTGGTCTCGGTCATCCCGTAGCGCTCGAGGATCGCCTGGCCGGTCTTCTCCCGGAACGCCCGGTGCGTCTCGGCGAGCAGCGGCGCCGAGCCGGAGATGAACAGGCGCATGTGGCGCGTCGTGCCGGGCGTGAGGCGCGCGTCCTGCACGAGGCGGACGTAGAAGGTCGGCACGCCCATCATCGTGGTGGCCCGCGGCATCAGCTCGAACACCTTGTCGGCGTCGAACTTCGGCAGGAACAGCATGGTCGCACCTGCCATCAGGATGGTGTTGGTGGCGACGAAGAGCCCGTGGGTGTGGAAGATCGGCAGGGCGTGCAGCAGCACGTCGTCGCGCGTGAAATTCCAGTAGTCCTTCAGCGTCAGGGCGTTGGAGGCCAGGTTGTCATGGGTGAGCATGGCGCCCTTGGAGCGCCCCGTCGTGCCCGAGGTGTAGAGGATGGCGGCGAGGTCGTCCGCACCGCGCGCCACCGAGTCGAAGACCGGCTGCTGGGCGTTGGCCTTCTGCCAGAGCGAGCCGTCCTTCGCCCGCCCGAGGGTTTCGACAGCAGGCACACCGGTGCGCGCTGCAACTTCTGCAACGCCGTCGCGCCGGGCGGGATCGCAGACGACCATGGCCGGCTCGGCATCGGAGAGAAAATATTCGATCTCGGCGAGCGTGTAGCCGGTGTTGAGCGGCAGGAAGACGGCGCCGGCGCGCACGCAGGCGAGATAGAGGAAGATCGCGCCGGGCGACTTCTCCACCTGGACCGCCACCCGGTCGCCCGGCTTCACGCCCGAGGCCACCAGGGCGTTGGCGAAGCGGCCGGTCGCCGCGAACAGGTCGTCATAGGTGAAGCGTGTACCGTCCTCGGTCTCGATGAAGGTTTTGGTGGCATCGGTGCCGTAGAGGCGAACGAGATCGAAGAGATGGTTGGCCATGGCTCAGCGGGATGTGCTCGGCGGGGCGCCGTGAGGAACGCGGGAGCGCGGACCATGCCGCATCCGGCCGGTCAGGTCGAGAGGGAGGGGCCCTCGGCCGTCGTTCAGCGTTCCCGACGGCAGGTTTCGTCCAGGGAGATGGTGCGGCCCCGAAACGCGACGCGGTTCGAGTCGATCAGTCGGCCGAGCTCGCGAGCGTAGGAGGGATTGGCGAGACAGGCGGGCGTGGTCCCGACGAGCCGCCGCTGGCCATCGACGTTCGGCCGGTATTCGCCGACGCGCGTGCCGTTGCTGAAGCCGACGATCACCATGCATCCCGGCGTCGAACGGGAGGGCATCGCGCGGAACTCGCATGCGCCCGTCGCCATCCGGTCGCGTGCCCGCTGGGCGCTCGCGCCCGAGGGGACGAGAACGGCAGCAACCGCCAGGGCGGCGACCAGAAGTGGCGGGCCTATGTGCATTGCGTGATCCCTCGGTCTCCCCGGCCCGGCAGATGGAACCATCTCCGAAGGCGACGCTCAAGCCTGTCGCCGAACCCCCGCGTCAGCCCGCCGCCGCCAGCGGCCTTCCGAGATGCTCGGCGCGGATGGTGGCGCGAACCTGCGTGCCGGCGCCCGGCTTGGACCGGATGGTCAGCGCGCCGCCGTGCAGGTCGATGAGCTTTTTGACGAGGGCCAGGCCGAGCTCGGCCTCGCCGGTCCCGCTGCCCTCGCTGAGCGGGTCGAGCGCCTGGGCGAGTTCGCCCGGCGAGACGCCGGCGCCGGAATCGACCACGTCGAGCACCAGTTCGCCGCCAGGTCCCCGCTTGGCGGAGAAATTGACGATGCCGCCGCGCGGCGTGGTGGCGATGGCGTGGTTGACGAGTTCGCCCATGATCTTGCGCAACGCCACCGCGTTGGCCGACATGGAGGAGATTTCCGGGGTCCAGACCACGCGGAACTTCACGCCCTTCGATTCGGCACGCGGCCGGTAGAGCAGGTTGACCTCGCCGATCAGCTTCTCCATCGGCGCCTGGTCGCCGGTCGGCGGGCTCTCGATGGCGGAGGCCTGGGCATAGTCGAGCACGTCGGCGAGACGGCGGGCCAGCCGGGCCGATTCCTCGCGCGCGGCCTCGATCAGGGCGTCGATGTCGTCCTGGTGCCGGCTCGACGCCGCCCGTCGCGCCATCAGGTGCAGGCGCTCGATCGGCTGGCGGAAGGTCCGGCCGATCAGCCGCACCAGCCCCGAGCGGACGCCCTTGAGGGTCTCCACGGCGATGAGGGCGCGCGCCACCTGGTCGGTCAGGAAAGCGACCTCGCGGGTCGCCGCGTCCAGCCGCTCCTCGCGCTCCTGAACCTCGCCGGCGAGCCGCGCATTGAGGTCGTTGGCCTGTTCCGCCGCCGCCTCGGCGAGCGTCAGCTTCTCCTTCACGCCCTTGATCTGCGCCTGGAAGATGTCCACCGCGCGGTTGTATTCGCGGGCGATCTGGCCGAGTTCGCCGTCGGAATCGGCCTCCAGATAGGCGAAGGCGCCGGCATTGAGGTTGAGCGCGCCGAGCTGGCTCACCAGCATGGCGACGTCGGTCGTCATGGCGTGTTCGGTGACGTTGAGGCCGATGCGCTCCTCCTCCGCCCCGACCCTGAGCCGCATGACGAAGCGCAGCCCGTAGGCCGCGGCCCCCATGACGGCGGCCGCCCAGGCGACGATGGCGAGCAGCCCGGCGGCCTGCAGCGCGAGGACGGCAAGGAGATTTCCCGGCTGGCAGAAGGCCACCGCGAGAACCCCGATCGCGCCGGGAAAGAGATGGGCGGAGGCGATCCCGAGCGCGTCGTCGATCTCCGCCGTCTCCAGCGCGCGCGCGCCAGCGAGCGCCGCGCCCGCGCCCGCGACTCCGAGCGCCACCGCCCCCATGGGATGCAGGAGGTGGGCTGCGGCCGAGGCAGCCACCACGCCGGCGATGGTGGCGTGGATGATGTGGACGACGGTGATCCGCGACGGGCGGACCTGGTTGGCGAGGAAGGTCGCGGTGATCGCCGCCGCCCCGGCGAGGATCAGGTTGATCACCACCGGTGCCACCGCGAGCCCGGCGGACAGCGCCTGGCCGATGGCGATGCCGAACCAGCCGAGCCAGAGCAGCATCACGCCGAGGGCGGCGAAGGGGAAGCTCTGGCTCTGCACCACCAGGCTGCGGCGCGTGCCGTTGAACCGGCCGGTGCGCGGCCCGACCACGGAGGAGGCGACAAGGGCGGCCGTCGCGCCGGCTACATGGATCACGCCGCCGCCGGCGAGGTCGACGAAGCCCGTCGCCTTGAGCCAGCCCGCGGTATCTCCGTCGGCCCAGGCCCAGTGCATGACGAAGGGCAGCACGGCGAGGCCGAAGACCGCGACCAGCGCCGCATAGGCGCGCAGGGTGGTGCGCTCGGCCAGCGGGCCCGACAGAAGCGTCGCGGCGGCGCAGGCGATGGCCACGGCGAAGACGAGGTCGGCCCCGCCGTCGGCCGGCATGAAGGGCCCACGGCCGACGATCGGTCCGCCGGCATTCATGATGCCGTAGCCGGCCGTCCAGACGATGAGGATGGTGATCCCCGCCAGCACCAGCAGCTTGGCGGCCGCATTGACGCTATGCTTTGCGCGCACCAGACCGCTCTCGAGGGTGACGTGGCCGGCAAGGACCAGGAACACGCAGAGGGCGATGATGACGGGCGGCAGGAGATCGGGCGGCGTCGGAGGCATCAGCAATCCGGTCACGAGACGCATCGCTCGCCGAAGCACTTTCCGCCAACATGGTTAACGCAAGGTTACCCGCGCCCGAAACTGGTACGATCAGAAACATTTAGCGGTCGCGTCAGCTCTGTGGAGCGGCCCCGCCGCGGTGGCGGTCGCGCCACTCGCGCGGGCGGATGAACTCCCCGGCCCAGAGGCCACGCCTGGCTGCCCGGGCCATGGCCTCGTCCTGGTAGTAGGCCCCATAGGCCACGGCATGGCCGGCGAGGACCTGTGCCCTGCCGAGATCGACGTCCTCCGCCCGGCACAGTGCCACCGTCCTGCCGTAGCGGTCGATGTCGCGTTGCTCGCAGGTCACCGGCTGTCCGGCCACCATGGCGATGAGGGCGCGGGCCGAGTCCCGCCCGCACCGCACCTCGCGTCCCTCCCGGCTGCAGCGCTGGAACAGCTCCGGCGCGTCGATCCCGTGGAGGCGCACCTCGATGCCGGCGACCACGAGGCTGTCGCCGTCGACGATGCGCGCATAGCCGCCGAAGCTTCGGCGCGCCTGCGGGCCCTGCAGGGCGTGGCGGATCGCCAGAGCCGTCACCGCGGCCACGGCGATGAGCAGCCACAGGAAACCTGTATTGGGCCGCAGGCTGCGGAAACGGGAGAAGCGCAGCATGGACTGGCCGAAGAGGAGGTGGAATCAGGGACGAGACAGGATGTTCATGGTTCGTTTACCATGGATCTCGACCTCCCGTTAATCAAGCTCTGCCACATTTCGGACCGGAAGTGGCGTTGCGTTGGAGAGGTGCCCCGGAATGGGCGTGAGTGCGGCAGACGGACGGCCGGACGACCGGCAGGCCGAGAGGGCGCGCGAGCAAGCCCAGAGCCGCAAGCGCGTCGTCCGTCAGGTGCGCGACGCCCGCGACCGCCTCACCTCGACCACAGGCACGAAGCGCTCGTTCGAATACGAACTGATGCGCGTCTTCGCGCACAACAAGCAGTCGGCCGGATTCGCCGTAGCGCTCATTGCGCTGGCCACCGGCTGGGTCGCTGGCTGGGCGACCAACCCCGCCCTCGGCGCCGCGGCCGGCCTGATCATCCTCGTCGCCCACGGTTTCTGCATTCTGATGGCGCGGTCTTTCCAGAAGGTCGCTCCCGACAAGGCGGATCTCGCCTCCTGGCGCCTGCGCTTCGTCATCGCCGAGACCATGCTGGGTCTCGCCTGGGTCCTGGCCTTCATCGTGGTCATGCGCACCCAGGTCGCCGAGGCGAGCAACTTCCTGCTCGTCGGCATGCTGATCGTGGTGGCCGTCTCGGCGATGATCGGCTCGACCCTGCCGGTCGCGGTCTTCGCCTCCTCGCTCCCCGTCGCGGCCACGGTGATCGCCTATTTCCTGCTGCTCCACGGCATGCAAGGAGCGGTGCTCGCCGCCATGGCGCTCGGAACGCTGCTCTTCTTCGCCATCATCTCGGCACGGCTCTACCAGACCAATCTCGCCACCATCGAGGCCCGCGCCGAGAAGGACGCTCTGATCGGCGAGCTGGAGACGGCGAAGACCAATTCCGACGAGGCGCGCCGCAACGCCGAGATGGCCAATATCGCCAAGTCGCAGTTCCTCGCCCAGATGAGCCACGAACTGCGCACGCCCCTCAACGCCATCCTCGGCTTCTCCGAGGTGATGAAGGGCGAGATGTTCGGCCCCCATTCCTCGCCGCAATATGCCGAATATGCCGGCGACATCCATTCCTCGGGCCAGCATCTCCTCTCGCTCATCAACGAGATCCTCGACCTCTCGCGCATCGAGGCCGGCCGCTACGACCTCAACGAGGAGGCGCTGACCCTCGCCTATGTGGTGGAGGACTGCCACCACCTGCTGAAGGTGCGCGCCAAGAACAAGGGCGTCACCATCGTCGAGCGGTTCGAGCCGGACATGCCGAAGCTGTGGGCCGACGAGCGCGCTATCCGGCAGATCGTGCTCAACCTCATGTCCAACGCCATCAAGTTCACCCCGACCGGCGGCGAGATCACCCTGAAGGTCGGCTGGACGGCCTCGGGCGGGCAATATGTCTCAGTCAAGGACACCGGCGCCGGCATTCCCGAGGACGAGATCCCCATCGTCCTGTCCAATTTCGGCCAGGGCTCCAACGCCATCAAGAACGCCGAGCAGGGCACCGGGCTCGGCCTGCCCATCGTGCAGGGCCTGGTGTCCATGCACGGCGGCACCTTCACGCTGAAATCCACCGTCCGCATCGGCACCGAGGTCACCGTCACCTTCCCCGCCGAGCGTGTCATGGAGGCGCTGCCGGCCATCGCCAGCCCGCCCGTCGCCGCCCCCGTCGACATTCCCATGGCCGAGGAGCCGGCGCCCGCCGCCCAGGTGCAGAATGTCGGGGCTCTGCGCCGGGCCCTGTTCGGTCCGGGACGCTGACGCCATCCCCCGTCCTGCCGGCTTGACCCTCGCCGGAAGCTGATGTGCGGTTACACGATAATAAGCCGGACTGACCGTGGGACGCCTGCCATGAAGCTCTACGACACTCCGCTCGCCCCCAATCCCAGGCGCGTCCGCGTCTTCCTGGCGGAGAAGGGCATCGACATTCCCAAGGTGACCATCGACCTCGGCAAGATGGAGCAGAAGTCGGAGAGCTACGCCGCGGTCAATCCGCGCCAGCGCACGCCCGCCCTGGAGCTCGACGACGGCTCGGTCCTGTGCGAGTCCATCGCCATCTGCCGCTACATCGAGGCGCTCCATCCCGAGCCCAACCTGTTCGGCCGCACGCCCAAGGAGATCGGCGAGATCGAAATGTGGTCGCGCCGGGCGGAGCTGAACCTGCTCGCCACCATCGCCTCCGCCTTCCGCCACCTCCACCCGGCCATGGCCGCCATGGAGGTCCCGCAGGTCAGGGAATGGGGCGAGGTGAACAAGGGCCGCATCGTCGACGAGCTGGCCTTCCTTGACCGCCAGCTCAAGGGACGCGACTTCGTCTGCTGCGACCGCTTCACCAATGCCGACATCACCGCGATGATCGGCGTCGACTTCCTCAAGCCGACCCGTGTCGCCGTGCCGGACGAACTGGTCGACCTGAAGCGCTGGCATGCCGCCATGGCTGCCCGGCCCAGCGCCAAAGCGTGATATCCCACGGGGCGTGGACAGTCTCGACGCCCTCGAACCCGCCATCCGCGCCTGCCGCATCTGCGTGGAGCGCCCGTGGGGCGCGCCCTTGCCCCACGAGCCGAGACCGGTGGCCTGGCCCTCGGCCACGGCCCGCATCCTGGTGGCGGGACAGGCGCCGGGGACCCGCGTCCATGCCTCCGGCCGGCCCTTTACCGACCCGTCCGGCGACCGGCTGAGGTCGTGGATGGGCATCGACGCGGCGACCTTCTACGACCGCTCGCGCATCGCCATCGTGCCCATGGGCTTCTGCTTTCCCGGTCTCGACGCCAAAGGCGGCGACCTGCCGCCGCGCCGCGAATGCCGCGCGGCCTGGCACGACCGGCTGATGGCGGCGATGCCGCAGGTGGATCTCATCCTCGCCGTCGGCGCCACGGCCCAGGCCTATCACCTCGGCCGGCTCGGTCTGGGTCATCTGGCAGGGAGAACGCTGACCGAGACGGTGGAAGCCTGGCGCACCATCAGGAGCGCCGGCACGGGGCCGGCCGTCTTCGTGCTGCCCCATCCGTCATGGCGCAACTCGGGATGGCTGAAGCGCCACCCCTGGTTCGAAGAGGACCTGCTGCCGGTCCTGCGGACCGAGGTTGCGGCGCGGCTCTGAGGCCGCGCGCCCTCATTTGCGCTCGAGGCGGGCGAAGAGGCTGGAGGTGTCCCAGCGGCCGCCGCCCATGGTCTGCACCTCGCCGTAGAACTGGTCGACGAGGGCGGTGACGGGCAAGGTGGCGCCGTTGCGGCGGGCCTCGGCGAGGCAGATCGACAGGTCCTTGCGCATCCAGTCGACGGCGAAGCCGAAGTCGAACTTGTCCTGGTTCATCGTCTTGTGGCGGTTCTCCATCTGCCAGGAGCCGGCGGCGCCCTTGGAAATGACGTCGACGAGCTGCTCGATGTCGAGACCGGCCTTGCGGGCGAAGTGCAGGCCCTCCGACAGGCCCTGGACGAGGCCGGCGATGCAGATCTGGTTGACCATCTTGGCGAGCTGGCCGGCGCCGGGCCCGCCGAGCCGACGGCAGGCGCGCGCGAAGGCCATGATCACCGGCTCGGCGCGGGCGAAGTCGGCCTCCTCGCCGCCGCACATGACGGTGAGCACGCCGTTCTCTGCGCCGGCCTGGCCGCCGGAGACCGGCGCGTCGACGAAGCCGATGCCGAGCGCCTTGGCCTTCTGCTGCAGCTCGCGGGCCACGTCGGCGGAGGCGGTGGTGTTGTCGACGAAGACGGAGCCCTTCGCCATCGCCTGGAAGGCGCCCTCCGAGCCGATGGTGACGGCGCGCAGGTCGTCGTCGTTGCCGACGCAGGCGAAGACGAAGTCCTGGCCGGCGGCGGCCTCCTTCGGCGTCCTGGCGGCCGTGCCGCCGTGCTGGGCGACCCAGGCCTCCGCCTTGGCGAAGGTGCGGTTGTAGACGGTCAGGTCATGGCCGCCCTTGGCCTTGAGGTGGCCGGCCATGGGATAGCCCATGACGCCGAGACCGAGGAACGCGACTTTCGCCATGAGAAGCTCCGCTGGGATGGCTTGAGGGACGCTTACCATCCCCGTGGCGGGCGCGAGGTCAAGCCTCCCCGGTAGGTCTGCCGGGCGGGCGGTAGGCAGATACGTTCAAATACCTAGCCATGCAAAAAGCGTAAAACTGCCAATCCGCAATGCTGGCATGCGTCTGTGAATTGTGGTTGTGTCCGCCTCACGAGCCCGGCCAACGGGCCGCATTTTCCACAGCGGGACCTTTAGGGAGAACAAGCTCATGGAGCGCCGCACATTCATCAAGACCGCGTCGGTTGCCGCCGCCGCGTCCGCCGTCGCCGCCCCGGCGATCGCCCAGACCGCTCCGGAAGTGAAATGGCGCCTGACGTCGTCCTTCCCGAAGTCGCTCGACACCATCTACGGCGCCGCCGAGATCTTCTCGAAGGCCGTCGCGGAGATGACCGACAACAAATTCCAGATTCAGGTCTTCGCCGCCGGCGAAATCGTGCCCGGCCTGCAGGCCATGCAGGCGGTGCGCGACGGCACTGTCGAGGCCTGCCACACCGCGTCCTACTACTATGTCGGCATCGACCCGACATTCGCCTTCGGCACCGCGGTGCCCTTCGGCCTCAACTCGCGCATGCAGGACGCTTGGCAGTTCCAGGGCGGCGGCATGGAGCTGATGAATGCCTTCTACGCCAAGCACAACATCCACGCGATCCCGGCCGGCAACACGGGCTGCCAGATGGGCGGCTGGTTCCGCAAGGAGATCAAGACGGTCGCCGACCTCAACGGCCTGAAGATGCGCATCGGCGGCTTCGCCGGCCGCGCCCTCCAGAAGCTCGGCGTCGTGCCCCAGCAGGTCGCCGGCGGCGACATCTATCCCTCGCTGGAGAAGGGCACGATCGACGCGGCGGAGTGGGTCGGTCCCTATGACGACCAGAAGCTCGGCTTCAACAAGGTGGCGCCGTTCTACTACTATCCCGGCTGGTGGGAAGGTGGGGCCATGCTCCACAACATGTTCAACGTGGCGAAGTACAATGCCCTGCCGTCGAGCTACAAGGCGATCCTGCTCAACGCCTCGCACCACGCCAACACGTGGATGCAGGCGCGCTACGACGCCCAGAACCCGGCGGCGCTGCGCCAGCTGGTGGCTGCCGGCACGCAGCTCCGCCCCTTCTCGCTCGAAGTGCTGGAAGCCTGCCTGAAGGCGGCCAACGAGGTGAATGCCGAGACGGCCGCCCAGAACGCCGACTTCAAGAAGGTGCTCGACTCCACCATGGCCTTCCGCGGCGAGCAGTATCTGTGGTGGCAGGTCGCCGAATACACCTTCGACACCTTCATGATCCGCGCCCGCGCCCGCGGCTGACGCGCCTCCCCACCCGGCAACAGGTCCCGGCGGAGACATCCGCCGGGACCTTGTCGTTTTCCGTCGCCCCTTCGCCAAGGCCGCTACACCCCGGGCACCGGCGCGCCTATGCTCGGCGTCGTCGCCATGAGAATGACAGACGGAGCAGGGACATGCGGAAAGCGTGCGCGGTGGCTTTGGTTCTCGGCGCCTGTGCGCAGCAGGCGCCCGCCTTGGCGCAGCAGGTGGTGCAGTTTGCCAACGCCTCGGGCGTGTCCATCACCGCGCGGATGATGGTGCCGCCCGGCCCGGGGCCTTTCCCGGCGGTGATCGCCCTGCACGGCTGCGGCGGCAGCACCAACCGCCGCGGCGAGCTCGTCCCGCGCGAGCGCGACTGGGCCGAGCGCTGGGTCGCCGCGGGCCACGCGGTTCTTCTGCCCGACAGTTTCGCCTCCCGCGGCCTCGGCTCCCAGTGCACCGCTGCGGAGCGTACGGTCCGCCAGAGCATCGAGCGGGTCGAGGACGCGATGGCGGCTCGCGCCTTCCTGCAGGCGCGCTCGGGCATCCGCGCCGATGAGCTGACACTGGTCGGCTGGTCCAACGGCGCCGGCACCGTGCTCTATGCCCTGGCCGCGCGGCATCGGCCCGCCGACGGCCGCCCCGACTTCCGCCGCGCCATTGTCTTCTACCCCGGATGCCGCACCGTCGCGGCCCGCGCCATCGTCCCACGCCTGCCGCTCACCCTGCTCATAGGGGAGGCGGATAACTGGACGCCGCCGGGCCCCTGCCGCGACTATGCCGCCATGGCCCGGGCGGCCGGCGCCCGCGTCGATCTCGTGACCTATCCCGGGGCGGTCCACGGCTTCGATGCGCCGGACATGCCGATGCGCGAGCGCCGCGGCCTCGCCTTCACCGCCGACGGTTCGGGCCGGGCGATGGTGGGCACCGATCCGGCTGCCCGCGCCGATGCCATCCGCCGTGTGGAGGCGCTCCTCGCGGGGCGCTGAGGACGACCGTCAGCGGCGATAGCCCGGCGGCTGCTTCAGCCAGGGCTGGTTGGAGCGGATCTCGTTGCGGCCGAACTCGAACAGCGCGTTCATATAGGCCGGCTCGAACGGCTTCTCGTAGGGCACCGTGAAGCGGCTCGAAATATAGGCGAGGTTGAAGTCCACCCGATCGCGCTGGGTGACGAGATACATCCGGTAGATGTCGCCGATGGCGTTCGAGGTGATCATCGTCGAGATGGAGCGCGCGGCGATCTGTACGAGCCCCCGCTTGACCTCCTCGCTCAGCTCCTGGGTCCGGCCGTTGCGGATGATCCAGGCGACGCGCGGCACGCGGCGCGTGGCGGCCGGCGCGAGGCGCATCGGCGCGTTGCTCGGATAGAGGAAGACCTGGGTCGTGGCGCCGCCGTCGACATGCATCTCCTGGCGGCGTGTCCCTCCCACCATCACGTCCATCATGACGGGCGGAAAGGCGCCGGGGATCGAGGCGGAGGCGAGCAGGATGTCGCGGATCGCCTGCACCCTCGCCGGATGCGGGCTCGCAGCGATGGCGCCGATGTTCCAGGCGATGGGCTGGCCGAGGTCGAGATTGGTCGTGCCGATCAGCAAGACGCGGCCCTTGCGATATTCCTGCGCGATTTCCTCCACCATCTCCGGCGTCACGTAGGTGGCGATGAGATTGGCGAGAGGCCGGCTGTCGGCAACGGAATCGCTGCCGAGGATGGTCAGGATGGGCAGGATCTGGGCGATGTTGTCGCGCTGGACGGTGGTGTAGACCGCCTTCAACTGTTCGTCATAGCGGCTGCCGAGGAAGGCGAAGGGGGCGGTCAGCGCGCCGGTGGAGACCCCCGTGACGAGGCGGAACTGCGGGCGGTCGCCGCGCTCGGTCCAGCCGTAGAGCAGACCGGCGCCGAAGGCGCCGTTCTCGCCGCCGCCGGAAATCGCTAGCAGGTGATCGGTGCCGGCGGCGCCCGCCATCTGCCGGCGCCGCTCCGCCGCCGCATACATGGCCCCGAGCGCGGCGGGATCGCCGGAGAGCGAGAACCGCGCATCGGGAATGCCGAGGAAGGTCGCCTCGTGGCTCTCGTGCCGCGGCACCGACGGAAGCCGCGGCTGCGTGGCGCAGCCTGCCACCAGGAGCGCGATGCCCAGCGCGGCCGTTCGGAAGACATGGGTCAGGGGGAAGCTCATGGATCACTCCGCGAGCCTTTTCGATACCTGTCCGCCGAACGAGCGTCTAGGGCGGAGAAGTAACGGGCCGCAACTCACGTTACGGCCCGGTAAATCAGTTGCGGGGAGCGGCGGGAGGCTCAAGGCCGGGCGGCGGGCCGCCGAGGCCGGGAGGCGCCCCGAGGCCGGGAGGGGCTCCCAGGCCCGGCAGACCGCCGGGCGTATCCATATTGGGCAGGCCGCCGCCGAGGCCCGGCAGGTCGATGCGGATCTCGACCTTGGACGGATCGACCGTCGAGGCCGTGCCCTTGTAGTGCAGCACCATGCCCGGGAAGATGATCACCAGCGCCACCATGATGCACTGGATCACCACGAAGGGCACTGCACCCCAGTAGATCTGCATGGTGGTGACGGGCTCCATCTTGAGGCCCGTGATCTTGTCCGTATAGGCCTCCTTCGGCGCCACGGAGCGCAGGTAGAACAGCGCGAAGCCGAAGGGCGGGTGCATGAAGCTCGTCTGCATGTTCACGCCGAGCATGACGCCGAACCAGATGAGGTCGATGCCCAGCTTCTCGGCCGCCGGACCGAGCAGCGGCACCACGATGAAGGCCAGCTCGAAGAAGTCGAGGAAGAAGGCGAGCAGGAACACCATGATGTTGACGACGATCAGGAAGCCGACCTGGCCGCCCGGCAGCGAGACGAGAAGGTGCTCGACCCAGACGTGGCCGTTGACGCCGTAGAAGGTGAGCGAGAAGACGCGGGCGCCGACCAGGATGAACAGCACGAAGGCCGACAGCTTGGCGGTGGACTCGCTCGCCTGGCGCACCAGGTCCCAGGTCAGTCTGCGCTTCATCATGGCGAGAATCATCGCGCCCGCCGCGCCCATGGCGCCGCCTTCGGTCGGCGTGGCGAGGCCGATGAAGATGGTGCCGAGGACGAGGAAGATGAGACCGAGCGGCGGCACCATGACGAAGGTGACCTGCTCGGCGATCGGCGAGATCATCTTGAAGTTGCCGAAGCGCTCCACGAGACCGACGAAGATCGCATAGGCGAAGCCGAAAGCCGCAGCTTCCGCGATCAGCGACCAGGTGGCGTAGCCGCCCTGCCTCAGGAAGACGTAGGCGACCATCAGCGCCGCCGTCATCGCGACGGTGAGGATCAGCCGCCGGGCACCGAAATAGTAGTTGCAGACCACGGCGATGAAGGCGACGAGCACCGCCACCGACATGGACAGGATGACGAAGTCCGCGCCGCCCCGAACCGTGGTCTGGTTCATGATGAAGACCGCGACCAGCGCCGAGAAGAGCACGAGCACGCCCAGCTTCCAGGTGCCGCGCTTGCCGTCGTCCTGCATGTAGAGCAGCGCTTCCTTCGGCAGGCCCGGCGCGTTCTTCGGCTGGGTCATGGTGACGAGGAAGACGTAGCCGGCATAGAGCGCCGACAGCACCATGCCGGGCACGAAGGCACCCTCGTACATGTCGCCGACCGAGCGTCCGAGCTGGTCGGCCATGACGATGAGGACGAGCGAGGGCGGGATGATCTGCGCAAGTGTACCAGACGCCGCGATGACGCCTGTCGCCAGGCGGCGGTCATAGCCGTAGCGCAGCATGATCGGCAGCGAGATCAGGCCCATCGAGATGACCGAGGCGGCAACGACGCCGGTCGTGGCGGCCAGCAGCGCGCCGACGAAGATGACGGCATAGGCGAGACCGCCGCGGATCGAACCGAAGAGCTGGCCGATCGTGTCGAGCAGGTCCTCCGCCATGCCGGAGCGCTCGAGGATGAGGCCCATGAAGGTGAAGAACGGGATCGCCAGCAGCGTGTCGTTGTTCATCGTCCCGTAGATGCGCTCGGGCAGCGCCTGCAGGAAGTTCGGCTGGAACAGGCCGAGCTCGATGCCGATGATCGCGAAGAACAGGCCGTTGGCGGCGAGCGCGAAGGCAACGGGGTAGCCGAGCAGCAGGAAGAAGACGAGGGCGACGAACATGACCGGGGCCATGTTGGCGCGCACGAAGTCGCCGAGGCCGGAGCCGGTCGCGGCCTGGGCTGGCTCGGCGAAGAGGGCGAGGGCGAGAAGGGTGAGGGCGGCGGCGGCGAGCGCGCCCGACAGGGAACGGCGGATGGTCACTTGATCTCTCCCGGTACGCGTCACTTCTTGGCCGCGTCGAGAAGGCCCTGGGCCTTCGCGACTTCGAGCAGGCGGGCCGCTTCTGCTTCCGCCATTTCGTGATGGCCGCCGCCATGCACGTCCTCGAGTTCGCCGCGCATGATGGCGATGCGCTTGATGAGTTCGCTGATGCCCTGGAAAAACAGGAGCACGAAGCCCGCGACCACCAGGAACTTGGCCGGCCAGACGACGAGGCCGCCGGCATTCATCGACTGCTCGTTCTGCAGGTAGGACTTCAGGAAGAACGGCCAGCTGTCATAGAGCAGCAGGATGCAGAAGGGCAGCAGGAACAGGGTGTGGCCGACGATGTCG
The DNA here is from genome assembly GCF_003008515.1 of Phreatobacter cathodiphilus. Lineage (NCBI taxonomy): Bacteria > Pseudomonadati > Pseudomonadota > Alphaproteobacteria > Hyphomicrobiales > Phreatobacteraceae > Phreatobacter > Phreatobacter cathodiphilus. The sequence continues at coordinate 780,556 of NZ_CP027668.1, forward strand.
ATCCAGTTGCGCACCCGCTTCGGGAACAGGCTGTTCACCACGTCGATGCGGATGTGTTCGTTGGCGAGCAGGGTCCAGGCCGCGCAGAGCATGAAGACCGCGCCGAACAGGTACCACTGCGCTTCGAGCCAGGCGTTCGACGAACTCGAGAACACCTTGCGGATGACGGCGTTGCCGGCAGAGATGACGACCGCCACAAGGATCAGCCAGCTTGCGGCCTTGCCGATATAGGTATTGACCGTGTCGATGACGCGGCTGATCGAAAGCAGTCCCTGCATGCCGAGTAGACTCCCCTGGAAGGCCATGACCTCACGGGGCCGCTCGTCGGGACCTGTCGGTCCGGTCGACGCGTACGCGGCGGAACCTCCGCCGCACGAGGCGAAATGAAACGTATCTCGCGACTGGCTGCGTCCGCCGCGTCACCGCGGCCCGCCATGTCCCTCGATCGCCCACCTGCCTGTCCCGCTGACCGGCCCCGCTGTTCTTGTGCAGTGGCCGGCTCGACGCCGAAACGTCGCGGCTTCTCTATGCCACGGCCGCGCAGCATACAACAGGGGCGACACGGAAGATTCAAACCGGAATCCCCCGGTTCCGCGCAATGAACCGGACCCTTCCGGCCGCCCTGCGACATCTTCTCCCATCAGTCGTCAGGGCAGGGTGGCCTGAGCCTCCACCTTCGAGCTGCGCACCCGCAGCCGCACCCGCTCGCGGTGTAGCGTGTAGAGGCCGGCGCCGACGATAAGGGCGATGCCGACCCAGCTCGTCGCATCCGGCCATTCGCCGAAGACCGTGATGCCCGAGACGATGGCCCAGACCATGACCGAATAGCGGAAGGGCGAGACGAGCGAGACCTCGACGCCGCGGAAGGCGAGGATCATCGCGTGATTGCCCACGACGACGACCGTCGCCGCCGCCAGCAGCAGGCCGAGATGGGTCGGGCTCGGCGGCACCCAGGACTGGAACGGGATCATCGCCGCCCCGAAGGCCGCGACGGTGACGCATGTGGTCAGCGTGATGACGATGGTCGGGATGCGTGGATCGATGAAGCGCGTGACCATGTCGCGGACGGCGCAGAAGACGACACTCGCGAGGGCCATGGCGGTCGCCGAGCCGGCGACGAAGCCCGCCCCGCCGGGCTTCACCACCAGCAGCATGCCGAGGAAGCCGGCGGCGACCGCCGACCAGCGCCGCCATCCCACCTGTTCCTTCAGCAGCGGTCCCGACAGCGCGGTGATGAGCAGCGGCGTGATGAGGAAGATCGCGGTGATGTCGGCGATCGGGATGGAGGCGATGGCGGTGATGAAGAGGAACGCGACGACCGCCTCGAGCCCCGCCCGCGCGGCAACCAGGGGCGAGGTCACCTTGCCGATGGCGTTCAGGTGGCCGGCAGCCACCAGCCAGGCGAAGACCATGATCGTGGCGAAGCCGCCGCGGATGGCGATGATCTCGCCCGAGGGCAGGTCGGCCGCCACCAGCTTCACCAGCGTGTCGTTGGTCATGAAACAGGCCATGGCCGTGCACATGGCGATGATGCCGCGGCGGTTGGCGCCGCTCTCGACCGCTGGGGAGGCGAGGGGGGTCACCCTGCACCTCCATTCGCGAAGCGGGCGAGGCGGAACAGCGACAGGTCGTGCATGCTGTGTCCCGTGGTGGCGAGGTCGGCGAGCACCTCGCCCATGACGCTGGCGAACTTGAAGCCGTGGCCCGAACAGGGTGAGGCGACGATCACCTGCGGCAGGCCCGGCAGGGTGTCGACGACGAAATGCTCGTCCGGCGTGTTGGTGAAGAGGCAGCAGCGCAGCGCCAGGGTCGGGCCGTCGGCTTCGGGAAAGACCTCGCGGACGACGGCCCGCAGGGCGGCCTCGTCGGCGCGCGTGGGCTCGCGCGACAGGGCGTCGGCGTGGCCGCTCTCCTTCAGGTGGTTGTAGAGGCCGATCTTGAAGCCCGGCACGCCGAAGACCGGGAATTGGTAGCAGGAGCCGAGCCGCGTCTCGACGATGGAGACGGGAAAGGCCCCGAGCGCAAAGGGCGCCGGTTTCAAAGGCTGGAACCAGCCGAGCACCTGGCGCTCCGGCACGGCGAGGCGGGCCAGTTCCGGCACGTGGTCGCCGATCCAGGCGCCGGTCGAGAGGATCAGCCGCTCCGCCTCGTAGGTGCCGCGGGTGGTGGTGACGCGCACGCCGCCGCCGGCCGTCGGCTCCCAGCCCGTGAGCGCCTCGCGGCCGTGGATTTCCGCTCCTGCCGCCAGCGCCATGGCGACATGGGCGACGATGGCGCGCTCGCTCATGACGAAGCCGGCATCGGCCTGGAAATTGGCGACGTGCCCCTCGGCGAGGCGATAGGCCGGAAAGCGGCGCGCCGTCTCGCCCGCGTCCATGAGTTCGTGCGCGAGGCCGTGCTCCCGGCAGGCCGCGAGCGAGCCGCTCACGACTCGTCCGTCGGGGGGACCGGCGTCGAGCCCGCCCGTGACGTGGAGAAGCTGCTCGCCGAAGGCCGTCTCCGTCTCGCGCCAGAGCTCATAGGCCCGGCGCAGCAGCGGCACGTAGAGCGGATGCTCGAAATAGGCGAGGCGGATGATGCGGTTGACGCCGTGGGACGAGCCCATGGCGTGAGGGATGTCGAAGCGCTCCAGCCCGAGGACCCGGCGGCCGCGCCGCGCGAGCTGATAGGTCGCGGCCGAACCCATCGCGCCGACGCCGGCGACGATCACGTCATAGTGGGCCACTTCGGCGCTCCGGTCGTTTCGTCCCTTCGCCCCTGCTACCCCCCGCCGGCGTGGCGGTCGAGAGCCGCTTCGTCGCACCAGCCCCGCGAGGGCCGGGTCACTCCACCGCCTGGTGGTAGCTGCGCTGGACGTCCTGGCGGATCCGTTCGAGCACGATGGTGCTGGAGGCGGGTTTCTCGGCGGCGCGCACCTGCTTCTGCGCCGGCTTGGGCTGCATCTCGTAAGGTGCCGTGTCGCCGCGCATCTGGACGGCCATGAGCGACACCGTCATGGCGAGATCCACCGCCAGGATGGCGCCGAGCACGATGATCCAGTGAGCCGGCGACAGGAAGCTCCGCCGACGCTGCGGCTCCGCCGCCGCCGGCGGCTCGGTGTCGCCCTGCGCCGCGGCTGCGGACCTCGGATCCTGCGCCTCGAAGCTCGGCCGGTAGCTGCCGGGAGCCATCCGGATCCTCAGCGGATCGGCGGCGCCCGGCCCGGCATAATAGAGATCGAGCGCGTTGCGCAGCCGCATCGCCGCCACCCGCACCGTCGAATCGCGGTCCGGATTGAACTCGGGCGGCCGCCCGAGCGCCTCCACGGCGATCGTGTAAGCCTTGATCGAGCGGTCGTCGCCGGCCAGCGTGCGCTCGACCACATAGGTGAGGATGGTCGCTGGAACAGAGCCGGCGGGGACGAAGGAGGAATCGGTGATCCGGCGCAGGGCCTCCCGCACGAAAGCGGGGTCGGGCTGCGGCGAAGATGCGGATGTCATCGCGGATGCCTCAGGACAGAGCGTACGGGCGCTCGGTAACGCCGCACGACGGTGATCGGAGATGAACGGGCCCGCCGCAATATGATCCGCCAATGCGATCCGCCCGAAACAGGGCTTAAGCGGGAGGAATGCGGCTGAAAAGCGGCGTATTCCGCAACGTCACGTAACGCCAAGGGTATTTTTTGCAATGAAGTCAGAATCTTGCGGTCGTTCGTAGGCGAACGACATGATCTTTCACCCGCCGGTCATGCTCATGTGGCGGGAGACGGCGGGCTGGCGGGTGCGGCGGTCGATGACGAAGTCGTGGCCGCGCGGCTTGCGGGCGATGGCGCGGTCGATGGCATCGGACAGGAGGTCGTCCGCCTCCGAGGCCCGAAGCGGCGCCCGCAGGTCCGCGGCGTCGTCCTGGCCGAGGCACATGTAGAGCGTGCCGGTGCAGGTGATGCGCACCCTGTTGCAGCTCTCGCAGAAATTGTGGGTCATCGGCGTGATGAAGCCGATGCGCCCGCCTGTCTCGGCCACCTCAACGTAGCGGGCCGGGCCGCCGGTGCGATGCTCGCTCTCGCTGAGTGTCCAACGCTCGGCGAGGCGGGCGCGCACCAGCGACAGCGGCAGGTACTGCTCGAGGCGCGAAGGCTCGATGTCGCCGAGCGGCATGACCTCGATGAACGAAATGTCCATGCCCTTGCCGTGCGCCCAGGCGACGAGGCCCTCGATCTCCGCCTCGTTGACGCCGCGCAGCGCCACGGCGTTGATCTTGACGTGGATGCCGGCCGCCAGCGCCGCGTCGATGCCGCGCAACACCGCGTCGAGATCGCCCCATCGGGTGACGGCACGGAATTTCGCGGGATCGAGCGTGTCGAGCGAGACGTTGATGCGCCGGACGCCGCAGGCCGCGAGGTCGGCCGCGTGGCGGGCGAGCTGCGACCCGTTGGTGGTGACGGTCAGCTCGTCGAGGGCGCCGCGGTCGAGATGGCGCGACAGCGACCGGAACAGCGTCATCACATCCTTGCGGACGAGGGGCTCTCCGCCGGTGAGGCGCAGCTTGCGCACGCCCTTGGCGATGAAGGCCGAGCACAGCCGGTCGAGCTCCTCCAGGGTGAGGAGGTCCTTCTTCGGCAGGAAGGCCATGTTCTCCGACATGCAGTAGACGCAGCGGAAATCACAGCGGTCGGTGACGGAGACGCGCAGATAGTCGATCGAGCGCCCGAAGGGATCGATCATCGGCAGCGGTTTCGTCGTCGCGGCACTGTCGAACATGCGCTTCTCCGGGACGCGCGCCCAGGGAAGGCGTCGTCTCATCCATCTATTTAGGCGCCAAACCGCCGGCCGTCACCCCTGCGGCGTTGAAGATGGCGACGGAACAGTCTACCTCTCCGGACCGTCCTGCGACACGTCTCAGACCAGGAGGTCCGGATGACGGACATCAGCGCCGTTGAGAGCGCGACCGGCCGGCACCACGCCTGGCCGACCGAACTCCGGCTCTCCGCCGACCGGCGGAGGCTGACGGTCAGTTTCGACGACGGGCACATTTTCGCCCTCGACGCCGAATATCTCCGGGTGGAGAGCCCCTCCGCCGAAGTGCAGGGGCATTCGCCGTCGGAACGCAAGTTCGTCGGGGGGAAGAAGGACGTCCAGCTGATCGGCATCGATCGGGTCGGGCACTATGCGGTCCGCCTGACCTTCGACGACATGCATTCCTCCGGCATCTATTCATGGGACTACCTGTATGAGCTCGGACGAGACCACGACGCGACCTGGACCCGCTACCTCGACGGCCTCGCCGCCGCCGGCGCCTCCCGCGAACGCCCCGGCCGTTGAGCTGGCCGCGGACGACCGGGTGAAGCTGGACGAGCTCTCCGCCGCGCTGGAGGGCTTTACCCTCGACCGCCCGGATCCGCCCTTCGCCGCGCCCGGCAAGGAGGCGGCGGCCGCCGCGCCCGTGGTGCTCGAGCCTCTCGTGGTGCCCACGCCCTCCGACGCACCCGATCCGGTCGCCGCGCCTCTCCCGCCCTCCGCCGACGCCGCGCCCGAGGCCCCGGCACCGGCCGAGCCGGTTCCCGCCCCGGACCCCGTCCTTGCCGACACCGCCCCCGCGATCGTTCCCCCGCCGCCTCCCGTTCCCGTTCCCGCTTCCTCCCTGCCCACGAGTTCCACCGCCATGGTCCCCTGGATCGAAACCAAGCAGTTCACCGTCGATCTCTTCCCCAACTGGACCAAGACGGAGGGCGACAAGGAGTGGAGCCTCGGCGCGGTGACGGTGGACGTCCCCGAGATCACCTCACGCCTCGACCAGCTGATCGCCTCGCTCAACGAGGACCAGTGGGAGATCAAGATGGTGGTCCCGCTCGACAAGAGCCTGACCTATCACGAGCACCAGAAGGTGGTGCGCGCCGGCAACCGCCGCGAGCCGGAAGCCGTGCTCGGCGCCTTCGGCCTCGGCTGGGCCGCCGGCACCACCGCCTCGCTGCTCGTCGTCTGCCAGCGCACCGAGTGGCTGGAAGCCTCCGACTATCGCAGCCGCATCGACGCCCGCAACGCCCGCCTCGCGGGTGCCCAGCGGGAGCGTGACCGCGCCGTCGCTCTCGAGCACAACGCCGCCGTGAACGCCAAGATCACCGCCGCCCAGGCCGTCCTCGACGACCTCAAGACCAACGGCGTCAAGGTGAAGAAGTCCGGCTTCCTGCGCGGCGAGAAGTTCGTCGTCGACGGCGCCGAGTTCACCAACCGCACCGAGGCCGAATCGGCCCTGCGCGCGCGCATCGGCGAACTGGAGGCGGATCTCGCAGCCCTGCCGCGCCAACTGAAGCCCATGCCCTGAAGGCGCGCCGCGGCGGGACCGTTTCCGGTCCCTCGCCGTGCCCCGCCACCCGTCCTCCCCTGCGGCAGCCTTGGCGGTTGCGCACCGGCGATGCCGTGCTAGGGTCCCGTCAAAAGACGGGGCGAGCCCGCGCATTCAATTCAGGAGGACTTATGACCAAGGCTATCGACAGGCGTACTGCGCTTGGAATCGCGGCAGGAACGCTGGCCGTCCCCTTCATCGGCACCAAGGGCTTCGCCCAAAGCTATCCGGCCCGCCCCGTCACCTGCATCGTGCCTTTCGGCGCCGGCGGCTCGACGGACGTCATCGGACGCATCGTCTGCGAGAAGCTCACCCAGAAATTCGGGCAGAGCTTCGTCATCGAGAACCGCGCCGGAGCCGGCGGCAACGTGGGTGTCGCGGCGATCGCCCGCGCCCAGCCGGACGGCTACACGATCGGCATGACGACCATCTCGACCCACGGCATCAACCCGAACCTGTTCGGCGAGCGCCTGCCGTTCAAGCCCATGGACGATTTCGAGTTCATCGGCCTGTCCTCGTCGCAGCCCAACTTCCTCTGCATCCACCCGTCGATCCCGGCCAACAACCTGGCCGAGCTCATCGCCTACCTGAAGGCCAATCCGGGCAAGGAGAACTTCGGGTCCTCCGGCATCGGCACCTCGATCCACCTGTCGGCCGAGCTCTTCATGCAGCTCACCGGCACGCGAATGACGCATGTGCCCTTCCGCTCGTCGGCGGCCCTCGTGCAGGGGCTCATCACCGGCGAGGTCAAACTGTCCTTCGACAATTTCACCTCGCCCTTCCCGCATTACAAGGCCGGGGCCATCCGCGGCATCGCCGTCACCTCGGCGACGCGGGCTGCCATCGCCCCCGAAATTCCGCCGCTGAACGACACCCTGCCTGGCTTCGACATCACGTCCTGGAACGGTTTCGTCGCGCCGAAGGGCACGCCGAAGGAGATCGTCGAGGCGCTGGAGAAGGCGCAGATGGAGGCGCTGAAGGATCCGGCCGTCATCAAGCGCTTCGAGGAGATGGGCGCTGCATCCATCCCCTCCACCGGCGCCGAGATGCGCCAGAAGGCCGTCGCCGAGATCGCCAAATTCAAGACGATCATCGACAAGGGCAACATCAAGCTGCAGAACTGACCGCCTGTCGGCGGAAGGCCGCCACCGCGCTCAGGCGCGGTGGCGCTCCCGGCTGTCATCCGGCGCCTGGTCCCTGTTCTCCGTCATGCCGTAGTCGCGCAGCACCGCCGCGACCCGCAGGCGATATCCCGCGAACATCCCGTCCCGCCCCGCCGCCTGCGTCGCCCGGTGCATGGCGTGGTTACGCCAGGCTTTCACCGCCTCCTCGTCGCGCCAGAACGACAGCGACAGCAGCTTGGCGGGATTGGTGATGCTCTGGAACCTCTCCACCGAGATGAAACCGTCCATGGCTTCCAACTGCGGGCGCAGGCGCGCCGCGTGGTCGAGATAACCGGGCAGGGCCCCCTCGACCGGTGTCACCTCGAAGATCACCGCGATCATGGCCTGTCTCCCGTTTCTGTCCCAGGGGTGCTTAAGGCAGTTCGCCTCTCCTGTCAGGCGCGTCGGCGGCCGTTCCGGCGCGTCGCGCCACACTGTCGCGGGAACCCCGCATCCCGCGCTGTGTTGGTGAGGCAGGATATTTTTTCGGGGCAGGGGCTCGCGGAAAGGAGATCACGATGAAAACGACACTCACTGCCGCCGCCATGGTCGCCGCCCTCGGCGTTGCGCCTGCGCTCGCCAGGCCGGCCATGGTGGAGACCGATCTCAACGTGCGCGCCGGCCAGGGCACGAGCCACCCGGTCATCAGCGTATTGCCGGAGGGAACCGTTGTCGATGTGCGGGGTTGCGGCGACGGGTGGTGCTACGTGCCTGAGCTCGGCGGCTATGCCAGCGCGTCCTACCTGCAGCCCGTCCGCGGCGGCGCGATGCGCCCCCAGCGCCGCGCGCCTTATGCCGGTCCCATGGCCTACGACCCGGTCTGGCGTGACGGCTACTATGATGATCCCTACGTCCACGGCGGCGGGATTGGCTTCAGTTTCGGCACCCCCGGCGTCCATATCGGCGGCTGGCGCTACTGACGCGATCCCTGCCGGGTGACAACCGGCCATAACGGGGACGATGGACGCGGATGATTTTGCCGGTTTCTGTCCGCGGCAGCAACGCATAGGCATGCGTGGCATCTAACCCGTTCCCGGCAGGCGGCCCGCCGCTCTCCGCAGAGGAGGGCGGCGGGCCTTTCGCTTGAGCCCCGCCGCTGCGCGTGCTCCGCTGACGGCGCCTGCTCTCCGCGCGAGTCGCCCCATGACCATCGGCCTCTTCTTCGCTACCCTCGTCGCGGCGATGATCTACGTGCTCACGCCCGGGCCCGCCTTCCTCGCGCTCTTCGCTCTGGCGGCGAAGGAGGGGCGGCTCTCCGGCACCTGGTTCGTCACCGGCCATCTCGTCGGCGACGTGCTGTGGGGAACGCTGGCGCTCGCCGCCATCGTCGGCGTCAACCAGCTCGGGCCGCTGCTCTTCGAGATCCTCGGCCTCCTCTGCGGTGCCTACCTCATCGTCCTCGGCGTGAAGGCCCTGGTGGCGAGGGAGGCCGCCGGCACTGCCGTCATCGGCAGCCGCCATCCCCTCCTCGCCGGGCTCGTCTTCGGCGTCACCAACCCCAAGGCCTATCCCGTCTCCGTCGCCATGTTCACCGTGCTGGTCGGCCACTATTCCGGCCTTCTCACCTGGGACCTCGCGCCTCTGGTCATGCTGGTCGCCTTCTTCGGCTTCGTCCTCGCCGACATTGTGCTCGTGGCGGTGGCGGGCCTGCCCGCCGTGCGCCGCTTCTTCATGACCCACGGCCTCGTCGTCACCCGCCTCGTCGGCCTCACCTTCGTGCTCTTCGGCGCCAAGTCGGTCTCCGATGCGGTGCAGAGCTATCGCCAGCGCGCCTGATCGGCTAATCCCGCGGCCATGACGGCAGCGCCCGGCGACAAGCCCTTCTCCTTCCTTCCCGATGATCCCGCGCGGGCCGCGCTGGCGCTCGTCCTCGGCTTCACCCTGCTACGTGTCGCCTTCGCCGCGCTGCTCGGCTTCGGCGTCGACGAAAGCTACACGCTGGGACAGGCACGGCGCCTCGCTCTCTCCTATTTCGACCACCCGCCGCTGCATCTCTGGCTCGCCCATGCCTCCATGGCGGTCTTCGGCACGACATGGGCGGTACGCTTGCCGTTCATCCTCCTGTTCGCCGGCACGTCCTGGCTGCTCTTTGCTCTGACGCGCCGGCTCTTCGGCGGCTGGGAGGGGGTGTGGGCGGTGCTGGCGCTCAACGCCTCGCTGTTCTTCCTCGCCTCCCCCGGCACCTGGATCGTCCCCGACGGGCCGTTGCTGTTCTTTCTCACAGCGGGCATGGCGGCCCTGGCGCGGCTGTTCTTCCCCTGGGAGGGGGAGACGCCTTCCGCCTGGATCGCCTGGACACTCGCCGGCTTCTGCTTCGGGTTCGCCGGCCTGTCCAAATACTCCGCCGTCTTCGTCGTGGCGGGGCTGGCGATCTTTCTTTTCGCCACCCCGCACCGGCGCTGGCTCGCCCATCCCGCCCCCTATGCGGGGGCGCTCGTCGCGGTTTTGGCGATCTCGCCCGTCATCGTCTGGAACATCGCCAACGACTGGGTCTCCCTGCGCTTCCAGGCGGGCCGGGGCGGCGGCCGCGGTCTAACCCTTTCCGCCTTCGCGCAGATGCTCGCGGGACAGTTCGTCTGGCTGGCCCCCTGGATCGCCGTGCCGCTCGCCACCATCGCGGCGCAGAACCTCGCCCGCCTCAAGGACGAGCGCCGCCTGTTCCTCATGGCCCTGGCGGCGCCCACCATCCTCTATTTCACGCTGCAGTCGCTCTGGTCCGGCTGGGCGCTGCCGCACTGGCCCATGCCCGGCTGGTTCTTCGCCTTCCCGCTGCTCGGCGCCTGGATGGTGGCGAACCCCGCCGCCAGCCCCTCGCCGCACGCCTGGGCGCGCTGGAGCACGGCGCTGGCGGTCGTCCTCGCCCTCGGCATCGGGACGCTCGGCGCGACGGGGCTCCTGACGCGTCTCGGCGTGCCGTCCCGCGCCGACCCCACCCTCGACGCCTTCGACTGGACCGCGCTGCGCCCGATCCTCGCCGCGCGGGGCGTTGCCCGCGGCAGCGGGCCGGTGGTCGTCGGCCTCACCTGGAACGAGGGCGGCAAGATCGACCTCGCCGTGGGCGACGCCGCCGATGTCATGGTGATCGGCCCGGACCCGCGCGGCTTCGCCTTCCGGCAGGTGCGGCGCGCCTATCAGGGGGCGGATGTCCTCATCGTCGCCCTGGCGGGCACCTGGGCGCGCCAGCAGGCGGCGCTGCAGGGCCAGTTCGCCGTCATCGGTGAGCCTGAGCGCCTGTCCATCGGCCGTGGCGGCCGTCCGGAAATCGACCTCGTCATCGTCCCCGCCCGCGGGCTGAAATCGCTGGCGCCAGTGAGCCTTGCGGCGCGCTGAAGGGCTCTCGTGATGTCGCATGCCCCACCCGCACCCTCTCCTCGCGGGTGCGAGGGTAGGGTGCGGGTAGGGCCATCCGGGTCTCGGGACAAACAAAGGGGCGGCGCCTCGCGACGCCGCCCCCTGTCGAACCCCGGATGAACCGGCTTACTGGATGCCGCCGAGCATCATCAGCTTGATCTCGACGAACTCGTCGAGGCCGTAGTGCGAGCCCTCGCGCCCCAGCCCCGATTCCTTGACGCCGCCGAAGGGCGCCACGTCGGTGCCGACGAGGCCGGTGTTGATGCCGACCATGCCGTATTCCAGCGCCTCGGCGACGCGGAAGATGCGGCCGATATCGCGGCCGTAGAAGTAGCTGGCGAGACCGAACTGGGTGGCGTTGGCGAGCTCCACCGCCTCCTCCTCGGTCTTGAACCGGTAGATCGGCGCCAGCGGGCCGAAGGTCTCCTCGTGCGTCACCATCATGTCGGTGGTGACGCCGGAAATGACCGTCGGCTCGAAGAAGGTCTGGCCGAGGTCGGAGCGCTTGCCGCCGGTCTCGACCTTGCCGCCCTTGGCGATCGCGTCCTTGACGTGCGCCTCGACCTTGTCGACGGCGGCAGGCTTGATCAGCGGACCCTGGTCGATGCCGGCCTCGACGCCGTTGCCGACCTTCAGCGCCTTCACCTTGGCGGTGAACTTGGCGACGAACTCGTCATGTACAGCGTCCTGCACGAAGATGCGGTTGGCGCAGACGCAGGTCTGGCCCATGTTCCGGTACTTCGAGACCATGGCGCCCTCGACCGCCGCGTCCACGTCGGCGTCATCGAACACGATGAAGGGCGCATTGCCGCCGAGCTCGAGGCCGACCCGCTTCACGGTGGAGGCCGCCTGCGCCATCAGCAGCTTGCCGACCGGCGTCGAGCCTGTGAAGCCGATGAAGCGCACCGTCGGGTGCTCGCACCAGACCTTGCCGATGGGGGCGGCGTCGCCGGTGATGATGTTGAGCACACCGGCTGGAATGCCGGCGCGATGCGCGAGCTCGGCGAGCGCCAGCGCGGTCAGCGGCGTCTCGGGGGCCGGCTTCACCACCATGGTGCAGCCGACCGCGATGGCCGGCGAGCATTTGCGGGTGATCATCGCCGCCGGGAAGTTCCACGGCGTGATGGCGGCGCAGACGCCGATCGGCTGCTTCTGCACGAGGATGCGGTGGTCGGGCCGGTGCTGCGGGATGATGTCGCCGTAGACGCGGCGCGCCTCCTCGGCGAAGAACTCGACGAAGGAGGCGGCATAGGCCACCTCGCCCTTGGCCTCCGCCAGCGGCTTGCCCTGTTCGGCGGTCATGATCAGGCCGAGATCGTCGGTGTTGGCGATCATCAGGTCGAACCATTTGCGCAGGATGTTCGAGCGCTCCTTGGCGGTTTTCTTCGACCAGAGCTTGAAGGCCTTGCCGGCGTGCTCCACCGCCTCGGCGGCTTCCTTCGCGCCGAAACGCGGCACGTGGCCGATGGTCTGGCCGGTGGCCGGGTTGATGACGGGATCGGTGGGCGTGCCGACCCATTCGCCGTTGACGTAGCACTGCGACTTCAGGAGCGTCGGGTCCTTGAGCGGCAGCGGCGTGGTCTTCAGGGGCGCGTTCATCGGGGCCTCCGGGGCTCGTGATGGGGAGGCGGGCTTTCTATCACCGGCCCGCCGGCCATGCACCCCGCGCGCCGGCACGGCAGCCAAACGTCAGGTGACTTTCCCGCCCAACTTCGGCATGACCTGCCGCACGCACAGGGAGAGCCCGGCATGGCCGCCGCCACCATCGTCTTCGATCTCGACGGCACGCTCGTCGACACCCATCCCGACCTCATCGGCACGCTCTCCTGGCTGCTGGAGGAGGAGGGGCTCGACGCCATCGACCTCGAGGCGGCCAAGAAGCTCATCGGCCACGGCATGCGGCCGATGGTGGAGAATGCGCTGAAGCTGAAGGGCAGGGGCTTCGACAAGGCGGAGGTGGACGCCGTCTTCGCCCGCTACATCGCGGTCTACGAGACGCGCCTCACCCGCGAGAGCCGTCCCTTTCCCGGCATGCTCGACGCCCTCGACCGGCTCGCCGACCAGGGTATGACGCTGGCGGTCTGCACCAACAAGGTCGAGCGTCTGGCGAAGAAGCTGCTGGACGAACTCGACATGTCGCGCCGCTTCGCCGTCATCGCCGGCGCCGACACCTACGGCGTCCGCAAGCCCGATCCAGGCCACCTGCTGATGACGCTCAGGGACGCCGGCGGCGACCCGGCCCGCGCGGTCATGGTGGGGGATTCCGACACCGACATCCGCGCCGCGCAGGGGGCCGGCGTGCCGGTCGTCGCCTATTCCGGTGGCTACACCGCCATTCCGTTGGCGAGCCTCGACCCCGACGTCATCATCGACCACTACGACGTCCTGCCGGAGACGGTCGGCCGCCTGCTCTCTTCTCCGAAGGTCTAAGGAGGCGCGGCGTCCCGCCCGCCGATACGGTTAAGCGGCCGTTTACTCTGTTTCGCGATAATTCCCGCAATCGTCCCGTCAATAGACGCGGAACAAGAGGGAACGCCGATGGACTTTGGCCTGACGCGCAAAGCGCGCCATCCGGCGGCGGCTGCGTCCGCGGAGCCGCCGCCGGATGGCGTGCCGGATCCGGCTGCCGAGGTCGCGCGCCTGAAGGCGGAGATCGCCCAGATCCGCGACACGATCGGCCTCGTCGAGTCCGATCTGATGAAGGTCATCGCCGACGTCTCCCATTCCGCCGATGACGTCCACGAGGGCACCGTGGCCGCCAGCCGGGCGCTCGCCGCCATCCGCGAGCGCTCGCGCGCGCTGGACCGGCTGGCCGCCGGCGCCTCCGAAAATTCGCGCCAGCTCGCCGCCGCCACCGAGGAGTTCGGCGAGAGCGCCGCCGAGATCGGCGACCGCGTGCGCCAGGCCACCCGCTTCACCGAAGAGGCCATCCAGGCGGCCGGCCACGCTTCGCTCAGCGTCGACGGCCTGCGCGCCTCCTCCACCGAGATCGACCAGGTGGTGGCGCTGATCGCCAAGATCGCCCGCCAGACCAATCTCCTCGCCCTCAACGCCACCATCGAGGCGGCCCGCGCCGGCGAGGCGGGGCGCGGCTTCGCCGTCGTCGCCACCGAGGTGAAGGGGCTGAGCCTCGAAACCCAGCGCGCCACCGACGAGATCGCCCGCCGCATCGCCCAGTTGCAGGCCGATTCCCAGGCCTCCATCGCCGCCGTGCAGCAGATCGCCGGCGCCGTCGAGGCGATCCGGCCGGTCTTCGCCACCGTCGCCGACGCGGTGGAGCAGCAGGTCGCCACCATCGGCGAGCTCTCCCGCTCCGCCGGCGACAGCGCCGCCTTCATCGCCAATGTCGCAGCGGGGGCCGGTGCCATCGACCAGGCCGCCGTCGAGGCCGAGACGACCTCGGACGAGGCGGACAGGGCCGGACGTCAGGCCAAGACACTGACGGAGAAGCTGCGCTCGCGCTTCACCATCTTCCTGCGCCAGTCGGAGGTCGGCGACCGCCGGCGCCACGACCGTCTGCCCGTCGAACTCGCGGTGCAGCTCTCGGGCCCGCAGGGTGAGCTGCGCGCCAAGACGCTCGACATCTCCGAGGGGGGCATGCTGCTGGCGGCGGGCGAGGCCGATCGGTTGCCGGCCGGCGCCACCGCGACCGCCTCGCTCGCGAACATTCCCGGCCTGCGCATCCGGGTGGTCGCGAGAACTGCCCTCGGCACCCATTGCGAATTCGTCGCACCCGACGAGGCCGCCCGCGTCGCGCTGGCGGCACGGATCGCCGCCCTGCGCGAGGCCGATGCGGTGCGCATCGACCACGTGGTGAAGGCCTCCGCGGAGATCAGCCGCGCCGTCGAGCAGGCCATCGAATCCGGCCGGCTGTCGCGCGACGATGCCTTCGACAACGATTATGTCCGCATTCCCGGCACCGACCCCGTCCAGTTCTCCACGCGCTATCTCAAGGTCTTCGAGGACGTCCTGCCGCCCATCCAGGAGCGCTGGCTGGCGGTCGACAAGCAGATGACCTTCTGCGCCGCCGTGGATCGCAATGCCTATCTGCCGGTGCACAACCGCATCTATTCGCATCCGCAGAAGCCGGGGGACCCGGTCTGGAACGCCGCCAACTGCCGCAACAGGCGCATCTTCGACGACCGCGCAGGCCTCTCCGCGGCGCGCTCCTCGCGGCCCTACCTGATCCAGTCCTACGCCCGCGACATGGGCAACGGCGTCACCGTCTTCATGAAGGAGATCGACGCGCCGATCCGCATCTTCGGCCGCCACTGGGGCGGGCTCCGCATGGCCTACCGGCTCTGAGCCTCAGCAGCGCTCGGGCGCAAGCGTCCGGGCCGGCGCCTCCGGCCGGGCCTTGGCGGTGGCAGGTTTCGCCCAGGGCTCCGACTTGAACAGGCGCGCGAGCCAGGCTGCGGCGACGATGCCGGCGAGGCCGGCGAGGTTCACCACCGCCACGGGTCCGGGCGCGTCGCCGAAGACGTCGAGCGCGATGCCGCCGGTCCAGGCGAGGGCGGTGCAGGCGAGGAAGGCCGGCAGCGACTGCGTGCCCACGAGGGTCAGCACCGCCGCGCCGCGGGTCTCCATGAGCCAGCGGGCCCGCTCGAGCAGCGACAGCACGAGATAGGTCAGAGCCAGGAAATGGACGATCCGTACCGGATGGACGTTGGTCCAGGTGTTGAGCGGCAGCAGCGCCGTCTGCCAGTCGACGAGCGCCGGATAGGCGTCGGTGAAGCCCCAGAAGTTGAAGGGGACGGAGACGAGGACGATGGCGGCGGAGGCTGCGACAAGCCGCGGCCGCCCCAGCGCCGGCGGCCTCCACCAGCCGAGCCCGATGGCGAAGCCGAGGAAGAACAGCACCTGCCAGGCGAAGGGATTGAAGAACCAGTGCCCGGCGCTCCCCGAACGGCCGGGCATGGCGAGGCCGAGGACGAGGGCCGCCAGATAGAGCGCTGTGGACAGGGCGAAGGGCGCCGCGGGATGCAGCCGCCGCGCCGCCATCATGACCGGCACCAGCGCCAGCACGACCATGTAGAGCGGCAGGATGTCGAGCAGCATCGGCACGTAGGTGAGCGTCACCAGGGCGCCGAGCGCCTGGGCGGGCGCGGCGAAGACATGGGCGAGGGCGCGCATGGCGTGGCTCTCCGCCGGCGCGAGCAGCACGGTGATGCCGGCAAGCGCCACGAACAGGGCGAGATGAGCCCAGTAGAGCTGCCAGATGCGCTGGACGATCTTGAGGCTCGCGGGCCCGAAGCCTGCCGTCCCATAGCTCCGCCCGAAGGCCATGGCGCTGGCGAACCCCGATCCGAAGACGAAGAGTTCGGTGGCCGAGGAGAATCCGAATCGCGCGGGAATCCAGGCGAGCCATGGGTTCTGCGGCATGTGGGCGACGAAGATGATGAGCATGCACAGGCCGCGGAAGACGTCGAGGCGCGGATCGCGGGGGCGCTTGGGCGGCGTGGTCATGGTGGGCTCGCGGGTCGCTGGCACTGTCGTGGATACGCGGACGCATCGACGGCCGTTACGCGCTGGCGGGCGGCACCGCCGCCGCGGCGTCTCACGCTTTGGTGAACGTGCCGCACGGTAACGTCGCGGTGCCCGCCGCGAATGGTCAGCAGCGGGCGACGATCGCCCCGGACCAGGACCAAAGGGGGCTCCACCATGATGACCGACACCGCCGCACCCGCCGCCAGCCGCATCGCCGGCATCGCCGTGCCCGGCCTGCGCGAGATGATCGCCCTCGTGGTCGGCGGCTTCGCCGGCCTCGGCATCTGGGAGATCTGGGCCAACGTGCCCACCGCCATCGTCGCCGGCGGGCCGCTGGAGCCGCCCGCCCTCATCAAGGCGCTGTTTGCCGCCCGTCTCGGGTTCGAGCCCTCCGACGTCGTCGCCAAGGCGCTGCACTACGCCACCGGCGTCGTCGGCTATCCGCTCGGCTATTATCTCCTCACCCGCAACGGCGTTTCGCTCGGGCGGCGCTGGAACGGCTGGGCCTGGGGCACCTTCACCACCTTCATCGCCCTCGGCATCTTCGCTCCGCTCGCCGGGCTGCCCTTCATGCTTCTCGCCTGGGGTGGCCAGCTCACTATCATGAGCACGATCGGCCACGCCCTCTACGGCGCCATGGCCGCCTGGGTGACCGAGATGATGCTCGACCGCGACCGCCCCTGAGCCGGTCGGGACATTTGGCGCGAAGGTGGAAAGGAACGGGCAACCCTGGCCGACGCCAGGGCTTGCCCGTTAACCATTCCTGTACGAGAAAGACGCCATCGTGCCGCTCAAGAGCACGTTCGAGGATGCGCGCATGACCACCATCAAGCTGCAGATCCCGCCGGACCTCCTGGCCGCGGTGGACCGCTTCATCGAGGAAGAGGTCCCCGACGTCAGCCGCCCCGACGCCCTGCTCGCCGCCCTGCGCGCCTGGGCCGTCGGCAACGGCCTCATGCTCTCCTGGCGCGGCCCGCAGGAGCCGCCCGCCACTTGGCCTGAGGCCGCCAACGACGGGTGAGGGCAGGGCCCTCGCCGTTCCAGACCGCTTCGCAAAGCCCGGCGTGACGCGCCGGGCTTTCCGCTTCCGCCGCCCCCTCAGCGATACCAGAGCGTCGGCAGCGCCGTGGTGAACCACGGAAACACCGAGATCAGCACCAGCACCAACAGCAGCGGCACCAGGAAGGGCGTCACACCCGCCACCGTCCGCTCGAACGAGATGTTGGCGACCTTCGACAGCACGAAGAGCACCATGCCGACGGGTGGCGTCAGCAGCCCGATCATCAGGTTCAGCACCATCACCACCCCGAACTGTACCGGATCGATGCCGACCTTGAGGATGATCGGCATGAAGATCGGAACGAGGATGGAGATGGCGGCGATGGTCTCCATGAAGCAGCCGACCACCAGCAGGAACAGGTTGATGATCAGCATGATCAGCAGCGGGTTGTCGGTCACCGACAGCAGGCCCGTGGCGATCGCCTCCGTCACCCGCGTGGTGGTCAGCACCCAGCCGAAGAGCGAGGCCGCGGCGACGATGATGAGGACGCTCGCCGTGGTCTCGATGGTCTCCAGCGTGATGCGGTAGAACTGCTTGAGCGTCAGGGACCGGTAGAGCAGGGCGCCCAGCAGCAGCGCCCAGGCGCAGGCGGCGATCGCCGCCTCCGTCGGCGTGAAGATGCCGAGGGACATGCCGCCGATGATCAGCGCCGGCGTGAACAGCGCCGGAATGGCGCGCAGAAAGGTCTCGCCCAGCGCCTTCATGCGGAAGACCTGGTCCCGGCCGATCCCGTGCCGGTGCGCGTACCAGGTGACGTAGAACATCATGACCACGGCCATGAGCACGCCGGGGATGAGCCCCCCCGCGAAGAGCTGGCCGATGGAGACGTTGCCGACGACACCGAAGATGACCATGGGCAGCGAGGGCGGGATGATCGGCCCGATGGTGGAGGAGGCCGCGGTGATGCCGACGGCGAACTCGTCCTTGTAGCCGTGGTCGCGCATCGCCTTGATCTCGATGGTGCCGAGGCCGCCGGCATCGGCCACCGCCGTGCCAGACATGCCGGCGAAGATCACCGAGCCCACCACGTTGACGTGGCCGAGGCCGCCCTTCATCCAGCCGACAGCCGAGACGGCGAAGTCGTAGATCCGGTTGGTGATGCCGGCCGTGTTCATCAGGTTGCCCGCGAGGATGAAGAACGGCACCGCCAGCAGCGGGAAGGAATCGACGCCGCCGGCCATGCGATGCAGCACCACGAAGTCCGGGATCATGGTCTCGAACTTGATGTAGGCGAGCGAGCCCGCCGCGAGCGCGATGAAGATGGGGGTGCCGAGGGCGAGCAGGATGAGGAAGATGCCGAAAAGCCAGAACATGCCGCGCCCTCAGTCGATGATGAGGCCCTGACGGGCCGGATCGGGACGCCAGCCGCGGCGGGCATTGGCGATGAACATCTGGCCCGCTCGCCAGAGCATGAGCAGGCAGCCGACGAGGATGCCGCCGTAGACGATGCTCATCGACAGGTCGAAGACCGTCATGCGCTGGATTTCCATGCGCTCGGTCACCTGCCAGGCGTACCAGACGAGCAGGGCGACGAAGCCGAGGACGATGACGTCGATGAGGAAGTTGAGCAGGCGAACCGCCGGCTCGGGAAGGAACTGGTGAAGCACCTCCACGGCGATGTGGCTGCGCCGGCGCATCGCCACCGCCGCGCCGACGAAGGTCACCCACATCAGCAGGTAGCGGGCGATCTCCTCCGTCCACGCGAAGGACGAATTGAGGATGTAGCGGGAGAAGAACTGCAGGAAGACGACGAAGGCCATCAGCCAGAACAGCGTGAAGGCAATCCAGTCCTCGGGATAGTGCTCGATCTCGACGTCCGGATCCTCGACGACGATCAGGTGGTCCGCGCCGGGCGCGGTGGGAGGCGGCGTTGACATGGGAACCCTGTCGGAAGGCGGTATCGGGGCGCGGCGGCGGGACGGCGGCGCCGGTTCGCGGCGCCACCGTCTCGCTGGAAGGGGAGGAGGGCGGCGGCGCCGCCCCGCCTCAGCTGGAGGAGGCGAGCCCCTGAAGCGCGTCGTACTCGGCCTTGGACCACCCGGCGCCGGAGGCCGCATCGTTGTGCAGCGGCACCGCCGCGGCGCGGAAGGCGGCCCGGTCGGGCGTCACCACCGTCTTGCCGAGCTTGCGGAACTCCTCGGCGAGCTTCTGCTCGCTCTCGCGGATCTTGTCGCTGGCGCGCGAGGCGGCTTCCATCAGGACGTCCGAGAAGATCTTCTTCTCCGCGTCGTTGAGGCGGGCCCAGACGTGGCTGCCGACGATGGAGAGCAGCGATTCCGTGATGTGCCCGGTGAGCATGATGTGGCTCTGCACCTCGTAGAACTTCTTCGCCATGATCGTCGGCAGCGGGTTCTCCTGGCCGTCCACCGTGCCCTGCTGCAGGGCGAGATAGACCTCGGCGAAGGCGATCGGCGTGGCGTTGGCGCCCACCGACTTGGTGAACATCAGGAACAGCGGCGCCGGCGGCACTCGCAGCTTCATGCCGCGCATGTCCTCCGGCTTGGTGATCGCCTTGTTGGCGGTGACGTGGCGCTCGCCGTAGTAGGTGAGGGCGGTGACCTTGTGGCGGGTGCGGCCCTCGTAGCCGGAGGCGATCTGCCGGAACAGCGGCGAGTCGCGATAGGCCTTCCAGTGGTTGAAGTCGCGCAGCACGTAGGGCGCGTTGGTGATGGCGATCGGCTTGTGGATGGAGCCGGCGAAGGCGACGCCGGTGTAGATGATGTCCACCGTGCCGAGGCCGAGCGCCTCGTTGATCTGGTTCTCGTTACCGAGCTGCGAGGCCGGGAAGACCTCGATCTGGTACTTGCCGTTGGTGCGCTTGGCGATCTCGGCGGCGGCCCACTGGGCGTCCGTGTGGTAGGGCTCGCCCGTCTCGTAGACGTGAGCCCATTTCAGCTTCACCTGCTGGGCGCGCAGCGGCGTGGCGGCGAAGGCGGTCGTGGCAAGTCCTGCGCCCGCGATCAGGGCGTTGCGGCGTGTGATGGTCATGGGGTGTCCTCCCTACCCGATGGTGCTGTGATGGGCGGTTTTTCCGCCGCTTGTTGCCGCAGGACCGGTCGCGATCCGGCGGTGGAATGGCGTCAGGCGCGCTTGAGATCGGGGCGCCCGATATCCTCCTGGAAAAAGTCGGGGTTGAAGCGCTCGAGATCCTCGGCGCCGAGCTTGAGCCCGTCGATGTGCCGGCCGAGGGCTTCGGCCGCGGCGTCCGGCCGGCGCTGTTCGATCGCCTTCAGCACGGCCTCGTGCTCGGCCACCACGCGGGCCATGCGGCCCGCCAGCGGCAGGGTCAGGCGGCGGAACCGGTCGACCTGCAGCTTCACGTGCCGCACCAGGGTCCAGACCCCGGGATGGCCCCCGGCCGCCGCGATGGCCTCGTGGAAGGCCTCGTCCGCCCGGTGGAAGGATTCGGTGTCGGCGGCCTCCGCCGCCTCCGCCATGCGCGCGACGATGGCGCCGAGTTCGATGATCTGGCTCTTGCTCGCCCGCTCGACGGCGGCCCGCACCGCGTGCTGCTCGAGGATCCGCCGGATCGTGATCGCCTCCGGCAGGTCGGCCAGCGGGATGCGCGAGACATAGGTGCCGGACTTCGAGACGATGTCCACCAGCCCCTCGTCGGAGAGGCGCAGCAGCGCCTCCCGCACCGGCGTACGGCTGACGCCGTGCTGGGCGGCGATGTCCTTCTCGTTGAGCTGGGAGCCGGGGGCGAGGCGCAGCGACAGGATATCGTCGCGCAACAGGCCGTGGATCGCCGCCGCCGCCGTCCGGCCGCGCGCCGCCTGCCTGTCCCGCATCCCTCCGATCACCGTCAGCATTTCGGCTCCTCTGATATGAGAGGTACACCTGATATATCAGCTTGGCAATGAGCAGCTCGGTGTGGCTGCGGCCGCCCGCCACCGCCTGATCAATTCGGCTGCAGGACTGCCGGGTTTTGGAGCAGCGGAAGGGGCCGTGTGCGCCCCGGTTTGCGGCGATGCCGGCCATTTCTGCACTTTCCGCAGGAGAGGGCGCTTGGCATTGCCCTTGCTTTGATGAGGACCAGCGCAGCCCCCGCCGCAGGGCGAGGACTTCAGGTTGGCGTGCCGCCTTGTTGTTGTGGAGATTGCGATGTTCGCAATCCTCGACCTCATCGGCTGCATCCGGCCGATGTCAACGAGCGTGGATCTAGGGCAGGAACCGGCCATCGCGCGATGCGCCAGCCGGGCGAAGGCTGATCGACCCCACAACAGCAGTCCAGAGCCGCAGACCGGACGGGTTACGCCTGCCCGGCTGCCGAGCCATGCGCCTGACGGCGCGGCCCTCTCGCATCCGCATTGTCCCCATCACCCGATCCTCAGCGGAGTCTCCCATGTGTGACCGCCATGGCTGCATGCACCTGCCGAACCTCCAGGCCATGAACTTCTCGCGGCGCGGCTTCCTGCGCGCCGGCGCGGCGGCTGCCGCCATCACCATGGCCGTCGGCCCTGATGTGGTGCTGGCCCAGGGCCGGCCGATCAAGTCGACCCACGGCACCGGCTTCTGCAACCTCAACATCTTCCTCGCCCACGCCATGCAGTTCTCGCGGGCCGAGGGGACCGACCTCCAGTTCGTCAACACGCCGACCTTCGCGGAGCAGGTCACCTTCCTCGGCATGGGGCAGGTCGACGTGGGTCTGATGCCCTATACGAGCTTCATGGCGCTCTTCGACGCCGGCGCGCCGGTCAAGGTGGTGGCCGGCGGCGGTGTCGAGGGCTGCGTGATCGTCTCGCGGCCGGGCCTCGATACGCCGCAGAAGCTCAAGGGCAAGACCCTCGGCACCTTCCAGCTCGATACGCTGGAGGTCATGCCCTACGACTACCTGAAGAAGAACGGCATCAGCTTCCGCGACGTGACCGTACGCTATATGGGCTCGACCCCCGAGGCTGTGGAAGCCTTCAAGGCCGGCGCCATCGACTGGATTTGCACCATCGAGCCCTACGGCACCGCGCTCCTGCGCGACGTCCCCGGTTCGCACAAGCTCTCGGACGGCACTGACATCTACGGCAAGGGCTATACGGACTGCGTGCTCGCGGCCCGCTCCAGCCTCATCGCCGAGAACCCGAAGGGCCTGAAGGCCATCATCAAGGCGATGATGCAGGCCCAGGCCATGGCCGAGAGTCAGCAGCAGGAGACGCTGACCAAGCTGGTCGGGACCTATTACAAGACCTCGATGGAAAACGCCGTCCTCGCCATGGGCAAGCAGCCGGCGGTGGTCGATGCCCGCTCGCAGACCCAGTTCATCCTGGAGCGCACCGACAGCCTGGTCGAGATGGGCTACATCAAGAAGAAGCCGACGCGCGAGGCCATCGACTGGACCCTGCTCGAGCAGGTCATCGCGGAGAACGCCGATCTCTACGCCAAGCTGAAATACAAGTCGGCCTGAGGCGGACCATGACGGACGCCGCCATCGCCGATCACGTGCCGCCGGCTCCCAAGGCCTCCGCCGTTCCCAAGGGGACGGCGGAAACCTGGAGCACGCGCCTGAAGGAGAAGCTGGCCGAGGCCGCGCCGCGGATCGGCTGGACGCTGGTCTCGGTCGGGCTCTTCGCCGGGATCTGGGAACTGCTCTGGGCGGTGGGCGTCGCCGACCCCAAGCTCCTGCCACCGCCGCACGTCTTCCTGGGCGCCTTCGCCGACCAGGCCAAGTTCTTCAACACGGCCACGCGCTGGTCCATCGGCCTCAATCCGGCCGACGGCCCGACGCCCCGCCAGGCCCTGTTCATCACCGTCGGCGCCACGATGGGCCGGGTCTTCTCCGGGCTCCTCATCGCTTCGGTTCTGGCGGTCACGGTCGGCGTGCTGATCCGCTATTTCCACCTCTTCGAGAAGCTGACGCTGCCGACCATCACCCTGCTGTCGCCGGTCTCGCCCATCGCTTGGCTGCCGGTCGCCATCTTCATCTTCGGCATCGGCAACGCGCCGGCCATCTTCATGGTCGTCATCGCCCTGTTCTTCCACATGGTGCTGGGCACGGTGGCGCAGATCGACGGGGTGAATCGCAACCTCATCAACGTCGCCCGCACCATGGGGGCGACGAAGCGCCAGATCTATCTGCGCGTCATCGTGCCGGCCATCCTGCCCGGCCTGCTGATGGTGCTGAGGCTCAACATGTTCGGCGCCTGGATGGTGGTGCTGATCGCCGAGACCACCGGCGTCGGCTACGGCCTCGGACAGGTGATCATGCTGGCGCGCAACACCTTCAACCCCTCGCTGGTCTTCTTCTGCATCGCCCTCATCGGCTTCCTCGGCTTTGCCTCGGACTGGATCCTGCGCATGGTCCAGAAGCGGATTCTCTACTGGGTGCCTGAAACGACGGGAGTTCTGCGTGGCCTCTGAGACGCCCAAAGCCTATTCGTCCAAGGACAGCGTGGTCTGCCGCAACGTGTCGAAGATCTGGGCGGCGGGCACCCGCCGCGCCCATGAGGCGCTGCGCGACATCGACCTCGACGTCAGCCCCGGCGAGTTCGTGGTCTTCCTCGGCCCCTCGGGCTGCGGCAAGTCCACGCTGCTCTACCTGATCGCCGGCCTGGAACCGGCCACCGCGGGGGAGATCTGGTCGTTCCGCGACCGCGTCGACACCCCGTCGCCCGAGCGCAGCCTGATCTTCCAGGAGACCTCGCTCTTCCCCTGGCTCAACGTCTGGCAGAACGTCACCTTCGGCCATGCCATCCGCGGCGTGCCCGAGGCCGAGCGCAAGGCG
The DNA here is from genome assembly GCF_003008515.1 of Phreatobacter cathodiphilus. Classification (NCBI taxonomy): domain Bacteria; kingdom Pseudomonadati; phylum Pseudomonadota; class Alphaproteobacteria; order Hyphomicrobiales; family Phreatobacteraceae; genus Phreatobacter; species Phreatobacter cathodiphilus. Next base: position 804,653 of record NZ_CP027668.1, read on the forward strand.
ATCGCCGCCGATGCCCTCCAGCGCGTCGGCCTCGCCGAGGCGATCAACAAACGGCCGGACGAACTCTCGGGGGGCATGCGCCAGCGCGTGGCGGTGGCGCGGGCCCTGTCGATGCGGCCGAAGGTCCTGTTGATGGACGAGCCCTTCGCCGCCCTCGACGTCCAGACGCGCCAGAAGATGCAGGACTTCCTCCTCGACGTCTGGCGCGACAGCGGCGCCTCGGTGCTGTTCGTTACGCATTCCATCGATGAGGCGGTGGCGCTGTCGGATCGCATCGTCGTCTTCACCGCCCGTCCGGGCCGCATCAAGACGATCGTCACCAACCCGCTGCCACGGCCGCGCAACCTCTTCTCCCGCGAGAGCGAGGCCCTGCGCATCCACTTGACCGACCTGCTGCGCGACGAGGTGGACCGCGCCTTCGCCGAACAGGAAGGCCTGGCCCCGGCCGCCTGACGCCACGCGCGGCGGCTCCGCCGCGCGCCCCTCCGTCCCACATCCCTTCCGGAACCCGCCCATGGCCACGTCTCTCGTCCGCAGCCGCACGCTGATCACCGGTGTCGTCGACCGCTTCAACTGGAACCAGATCGACGACGGCGCCGTCCTGCAGGAGGACGGGGTGATCACCGCCATCGGCACCTATGCCGATCTCCACGCGCGCCATCCCACCGTGCCGGTGATCGGCAGCGGCGAGGAGATCGTGTTGCCCGGCTTCGTCAACGGCCACCACCATGTCGGCCTGACGCCGGTCCAACTCGGCTCGCCCGACATGCCGCTGGAGCTGTGGTTCATCACCCGCCTGGTGATCCGCAACCTCAACCTCTATCTCGACACGCTCTATTCCGCCTTCGAGATGATCGGTTCCGGCATCACCACGGTGCAGCACATCCACGGCTGGATGCCCGGCACGCTGCAGGAGGTGGAGGCCAAGAGCTCCGACGTCATCCGCGCCTACGAGGACATCGGCATGCGGGTGTCCTACTGCTACGCGGTGCGCGACCAGAACCGGCTCGTCTACCAGGCCGACGACGATTTCGTCGCCAGCCTGCCCCCCGAGCTGCGCGATCCGATGAAGCGCTACTTCGAGCGCTTCAAGACCAGTCTCGACGAGGTCATGGGCCTGTTCGAGACGCTCTACCGCAAGCACCAGAACAAGAGCCGGGTGAAGATCCAGCTCGCGCCCGCCAATCTCCACTGGTGCTCCGACGCGGCGTTGACCCGGCTCTCCGAGGCCTCGAAGAAGTTCGACGTGCCGATGCACATGCACCTGCTCGAGACGGCCTACCAGAAGGAATATGCCTGGCGGCGCGGCGAATGCACGGCGCTCGAATATATCGACCGCTTCGACATGGTGAACGAGCGCCTCACCCTCGGCCACGGCGTTTGGCTCAACGAGAGCGACATCGACCGTCTGGCGAGCGCCGGCGGCTGCGTCTGCCACAACTGCTCGTCCAACTTCCGCCTGCGCTCCGGCGTCGCCGCCCTCAACGTCTTCGAGGCCAAGGGCATGAACACCGCCATCGGGCTGGACGAGGCGGGCATCAACGACGACCGCGACATGCTGCAGGAGCTTCGGCTCGTGCTGCGCGCCCACCGCGTGCCGGGCATGGTCGAGGCGGACGTGCCGACCATGGCGCAGGTGTTGCGCATGGCGACCACCGGCGGCGCGAAGACGACGCCCTACGGCACCGGCATCGGCAGCCTGGAGGTCGGCAAGGCCGCCGACCTGTCGCTGCACGACTGGAAAGCCATCGCCTATCCCTATCTGGACGCCGAGACCCCGGTGCTGGACGCCTTCGTCCAGCGGGCCAAGGCGCAAGGCGTCAAGGCGGTGATGTGCGATGGCGAGATCCTCTATGCCGACGGCCGGTTCACCCGCGTCGACAAGGACGCCGCCCTCAAGGCGCTGCACGACGACCTCGCCAAGGCCCTCTCCCATGACGAGGTCGAGCGCCGTCACCTCTCCAAGGCGCTGCTGCCGCACGTCCGCCGCTTCTATGCCGACTATATCGACCCCTCCCGCCACGAGCCCTTCTACCGGCCGAGCTCGAGGGTCTGAGGCGGAGCCTTTCCCGGCGCGCGCGTCGGCGCGCCGTACGGCGCCGGAGGCTTGGGATCGGTGGACTGCAGGCCGGTCACCGAAGGACCGGATGGTGGGCGCGACAGGGATTGAACCTGTGACCCCTCCCGTGTGAAGGGAGTGCTCTCCCGCTGAGCTACGCGCCCGCGCCGTCGAGTGGCGAGGAGCCGCGTTCCTAGCGGCTCCCCCCGCACGGTGTCAAGAATGTCCGCGCGCCGAAACGCGGGGCTCAGCGGATGGGGTAGGGGTATTGCAGCCCGCCCTTGGTCCACAGCGCGTTGGTGCCGCGGGGAAGTCCGAGGCGGGAGCCGGCGCCGACATTGCGCTCGAAGCTCTCGCCGTAGTTCCCGACGTGGCGGATGATCCTGTACGCCCAGTCGTTGGTGAGGCCGAGCGTCTCGCCGAACTTGCCGTCGGTGCCGAGCAGGCGGCGAATCTCCGGGTTGGTGGTGCCGGCGCGCATCTGCTCGACATTGGCGCGGGTGACGCCGAGGTCCTCGGCGTTGAGCATGGCATAGTGCGTCCAGCGCACCAGTGCGGCGAAGTTCTCGTCGCCACGCCGGACCGCAGGCCCGAGCGGCTCGCGCGAGATCAGCTCGGGCAGGATGACGAAGTCGCCGGGGCTGGCGAAGCGCAGCCGCTCGGCGGCCAGGCCCGAGGCGTCGGTGGTGAAGCTGTCGCAGCGGCCGGCCTCGAAGGCCTTGATGCCCTCGTCGTTGGTCTTGAAGCTCACCACCTCGTAGCGCAGGTTGTTGGCGCGGAAATAGTCGGCGAGATTGAGCTCGGTCGTGGTGCCCTGGGTGACGCAGATCGAGGCGCCGTCGAGGCCCTTCACCGAGGTGACGCCGGAGGCCTTTCGGACCATGAAGCCCTGGCCGTCGAAGTAGTTGATGGCCGGCCAGACCATGCCCATCGCCGTATCGCGGCTCATCGTATAGGTGGCGTTGCGGGCGAGCAGGTCCACGTCGCCCGTCTGCACCACGATGAAGCGGGTCTGCGCCGTCGTCTGCACGAAGCGGATCTTGGTCGGGTCGTCGAAGATCGCCGCCGCGACGGCGCGGCACAGGTCGATGTCGAGGCCGCGCCATTCCCCGTCGCTCGCCTGGAAGCCGAAGCCGGGCAGGCCGGTGTGGATGCCGCAGGTGAGGAAGCCGCGCTGCCTGGCGCGCTCGATCACGTTGGGGGTCTGCGCCAAAGACTCGGCCGGCAGGGCGGCGAGCCCGGTCAGCGCGAGCCCGCCGAGGGCTGCGAGGGTGGTGAGTTTCATGTCGGACTCTCCTCTGGAAGTCAACCGGCCGGCGGCAGGCTGGCGTCGACGGCTTCTGCGAGCCGTTCGACGATGGTGTCGATGTCTCCCGCATCGACGATGAAGGGCGGGGCGATCAGCACGTGATCGCCGCGGATGCCGTCGGCCGTGCCGCCCGACGGATAGACCATCAGCCCGCGGGCCATGGCCTCCGCCTTGATCCGGGCATGCAACTTCAGGGCCGGGTCGAAGGTCTCCTTCGTGCCGCGGTCGGCGACGATCTCGATGGCCTGGAACAGGCCGCGGCCGCGGATGTCGCCGACATGGTGGTGGTTGCCGAAGCGCTCGGCCAGGCGGCGTGTCAGGTGCGCGCCCTGCGCCCGCACATTGGCGAGCAGATTGTCGCGCCGGATCACCTTCTGCACGGCGAGACCGGCGGCGCAGGCCAGCGCATGGCCGAGATAGGTATGGCCGTGCTGGAACAGCTTCGAGCCGCGGTCGAAGGCCTGGAACACCTTGTCCGCCACCAGCACCGCGCCGATGGGGGCGAAGCCGCCACCGAGCCCCTTGGCGATGGTCATCAGGTCGGGCGCGACGCCCTCCTGCTCGCAGGCGTGTAGCGTGCCGGTGCGGCCCATGCCGCACATCACCTCGTCGAGAATGAGCAGGATGCCGTGCTGGTCGCAGATCTCGCGCACGGCGCGGAAATAGCCGGGCGGGGCGGTGATGGCGCCGCAGGTCGCCCCGCCCACCGTCTCGGCGATGAAGGCGATGACGCTGTCCGGCCCGAGCCGCTCGATCTCCTCCGCGAGTTCCGCCGCCAGCCGCGCGCCATAGGCCTCGGGCGTCTCGCCGGCGGCGCGGTGGCGATAGCCGTAGGTGGGCGAGACGTGGTGCGTCTCGATGAGCAGCGGCGCATATTGCACCCGTCGCCCCGCGTTGTGGCCGACGGCCAGCGCCCCCAGCGTGTTGCCGTGGTAGCTCTGCCGTCGCCCGATGATGTGGCGCCGCTGCGGCTGCCCGATCTCGACGAAATACTGCCGCGCCAGCTTCAGCGCGGTCTCGATCGCTTCCGATCCACCGGAGAGGAAATAGACGTGGCTCATGCCGGCGGGGGCGTCGGCCACGAGCATCTCGGCCAGCTCCTCCGCCACTTCGGTGGTGAAGAAGCTCGTATGGGCATAGGCGAGGCTGTCGAGCTGGGCGTGCATGGCCGCCAGCACGTCGGGGTGGGAATGGCCGAGGCAGGAGACCGCCGCCCCGCCGGAGGCGTCGATATAGCTGCGGCCCTGCGAGTCGCGGATGACGATGCCCTCGCCGGACACGGCAACGGGATAGTCGTGGGCAAGGCTCCGGTGGAAGACGGCGGTCATCGGCGGGCACCCGCGGCAGGGAATGAGGACTGCGCCATTTGGGCGCATGCCGCGGCGCTGGGCAATGGCGGCGCGGCGGGGCTGGGCTGCGTCCCCGCACATTCTGGCGACGACCACGAAATTGAAATAGTTTCGTGTGCTTGATCGCTGCTTCGACAGGGATGAGGGACAACCGACCAGGGGGATGCGTGCAGGTTCGTTCGGGCACGAAACGGGCGGCGATGCTGGCTTTCGCGGCGATGGCCCTGGCCCTCGTCGTCGATGCGGCGCGGCCGGCCGAGGCCCAGGCCGTCTGCGCGCAGATTCGCGCCCGCATCGCCCAGCTCGACCGGGCGCCCGCCGGCGCGGCGGCCAACCGCCGCTTCGCCGCGGCCGCCCGCAGCCAGCGCGCCGAGATCGCCACCATCACCCGCGCCTACCAGGCGGCGGGCTGCGGCGGCTTCTTCCAGGGCGCCCAGTGTTCGGCCCTGGACGCCCGGCGCCGCCAGATGCAGGCGAACCTCGCCCAGCTCGAGGCCCAGGCCGGGGGTGGCGGCGTCCAGTCCGCCCAGCGCCTCCAGCAGCGGGCCCAGCTCGTCGCTGCCTATGACGCCAACGGCTGCGGCGCCACCCGCGAGGCCGCCGCACAGCGGCCGGGCTTCTTCGGCTTCGGCGGAGCGCCCGAGCGGGACGTCACCCGCGAATACCGCACCCCCGACTCCAGGCCTCAGACGGCCTATCGCGAGGGAGAGGAGCCCCGGCGGCCGGGCTTCGGCAATTTCATCGAACATCTGTTCGGCGCGAGGCGCGACCCCGGCTTCCAGGACGACGTCGCCGCGGTGCCCGAGGAGCAGCTCCGCCCCGGCGACGGCGACGAGCGGCCGCGCAATGTCGGTCACCGCGCCGTCTGCGTGCGCCTTTGCGACGGCGCGTTCTTCCCCATGACCTCATCGCCGCGGCCGGGAGCCGAGCTCGGCCAGGAGGAGCTCTGCCAGATGCAGTGTCCGGGCGCCGAGGTGGCGCTCTACCGCATGCGCGACGACCAGATCGAGAACGCCGTGTCCGTGGACGGCGCGCCCTATACGGCGCTGCCCAACGCCCTGCGCTTCCGCCAGCGCTTCGACGCCGCCTGCACCTGCCGGCCGCGCAACGGCTCCTGGGCGCAGGCCTTTTCCGACCGCGCCGACCCGACCCTGCGCAGCGGCGACCAGGTGATCTCGGCCGAACAGGCCCGGCTCCTCTCCATGCCCGCCGACCAGCGGCAGGCGGTGCGCGAGGAGATCGCCTCCGAGCAGCGCGCCCGCCGCGAGGCGGAGCGGCTGGAGCGCATCGACCGCTCGCGCGGCCGGGGAGGGGCTCCCCGCCCCACCATCGGCATCGACGGCACCATCCGCGCCGCCTCCGAGCCGGAACCGGTGGAGATCCGCGGCACGGCGCCGGCCGTCTCGCCGTCGGCGCCGGCGCCGGTCGAGGTCCCGCCCGAGCCCGACCGCCGGCCCGTCCGCGTCATCGGTCCCCTCTACGCGCCGCGCGCCGACACCCCGTCCCTTCCGAGCGGCGGATGACGCCGCGCGGGCGCCGCGCCCTCGGGTGCGCGCCCACACCCCGTGAAAGATCCCCATGGACCATCTTCTCCACGGTCTCGTCTGGCTTGCGCTGATCGGGACGGGCGCCTGGCTCCTGTCTTTCTGGCCGCGCTGGGTCGCCGACGATCTCGGCCTGCCGCAGAAGGACATGCTGCTGCGCCCCTGGATGCGCGGGCTCGCCCCCTATAGCGCCCGCTGGCCCCTCGTCTCCTGGGCCTTCTGGGCCCATCTCTGGCGGCGCGGCCGGCTCCTCGAATTCGTGCTGGCGGCCATCGCCTTTTTCTCGGTCTTCCGCATCGCCAGCGCCTTCTTCAAGACCGCCTCGGCGGTCATGCGCGCTGCCGGCTGACCGGCTGGACTCGGCGGCGGCCGGTCGGGCAGAAGAGAGGGAAAAGGTTTCGGATGAAACCATCGGGAGGCCTCGCATGACCACCGCCGCGCCGGGCGCGCTGCCGCTGCGCTTCGCCTATTCGCGCCATGCCGACCAGACGGCCGCCACGCCGCCGCGCCGCCCGGTCGTCATCGTCGGTGCCGGCCCCGTCGGCCTGTCGCTCGCCATCGACCTCGCGCAGCGCGGCGTCGCCGCCGTGGTGCTCGACGATGCCGACCGCATCGGGGAGGGCAGCCGCGCCATCTGCTTCGCCAAGCGCACGCTGGAGATCTTCGACCGGCTCGGCGTCGGCGGGGACCTCGTGGCGAGGGGCGTGACCTGGCAGCGCGGCCGGGTTTTCCTCGGCGAGCGCGAGCTTTACGACTTCGACCTCCTGCCGGAGACGGGGCATCGCCGCCCGGCCTTCATCAACATCCAGCAGTACCATGTCGAGGCCGCGCTGGTGGCGCGGGCGATGGACCTCGCGCCGATGGTCGACCTGCGCTGGTCGAACCGGGTCAGCGCGCTGGAAACCCGGGGCGACGGCGCCCTCCTCACCGTCGAGACGCCGGACGGGCCCTACCGCCTCGCTGCCGACCGGGTCATCGCCTGCGACGGCTCCCGCTCGCCCCTCCGCGCGATGATGGGGCTCGACTTCGCCGGCGAGGTCTTCGACGACCGTTTCCTCATCGCCGACGTCAAGATGACGGCGGACTTTCCAACCGAGCGCTGGTTCTGGTTTCAGCCGCCGTTCCATGGCGGGCAGTCCGCCCTGCTGCACAAGCAGCCGGACGACGTCTGGCGCATCGACCTGCAACTCGGCCGCGACGCCGACGCCGAGGTCGAGAGGCGGCTGGAGAATGTCGTGCCCCGCATCCGGCGGATGCTCGGCCATGACGCCTTCACCCTCGAATGGGTGTCGGTCTACACCTTCCAGTGCCGCCGCCTTGCACGCTTCATCCATGGCCCCGTGATCTTCGCCGGCGACGCGGCCCACCAGGTCTCTCCCTTCGGCGCGCGCGGCGCCAATTCCGGCATTCAGGACGCGGAGAACCTCGCCTGGAAGCTGGCGCTGGTGCTGACCGGGGAGGCAGGCCCCGATCTTCTCGCCACCTACGACGCCGAGCGGGGCGCCGCGGCGGACGAGAACATTCGCCACTCTACCGGCGCCACCGACTTCATCGCGCCGCCTTCGCTGGGGGAGCGCCGGCTGCGCGACGCGGTGCTCGCGCTCGCCGGCACCGCGCCCTTCGCCCGCCGCCTCGTCAATTCGGGACGGCTGTCGACCCCGACGACCTACGACACACCGCTCTCCACGCCAGACGGCGAAACCTGGTCCGGCACGGCCCGTCTCGGCGCGCCGGTGCCGGACGTGCCGCTGCTCCTGGCCGGCGGTGGCGCCACGCATCTGACGGCGCTCGCCACCGGCCGCTTCCTGCTGATCGCGGTGGGGGAGGTCGGAGTTCCGCCCGCCGGCTGCGACATGCTCGTCGTCGGCCGGGACGTGCTGGACGGGAAGGGGCTCTTCGCCACGCGCTTCGACGCGACGCCGGGCGCCTGCTTCCTCCTGCGCCCCGACGGACACCTGACGGCGCGCTGGCGCTGCTTCGATGCGGTGAAGGTCGAGGATGCGATCCGCCGGGCAAAGGGATTCCACGTCAAGGACTTGGGCCGCGCTGATGAATCGGAATCAATCTCTCAGCCACCTGAATCAGAACGTGAACACCAGCCCGCGACCGGCCTCGCCCTCGCCAGTCGCCTGGCCGATCCCGATGCGGCCTACCGCCTGCTGGCCGCAGCCCAGCGCGGCCTCTCCGAGGCCGAGGCAGCCGCCTTCCAGGCGCGCCTGGCGCTCATCCTCGCCAACCAGGTTGGTGATCAGGCCGTGCTCGCCGAAGCGGTGGAACTGGCGAGGGTGACGGGCTAACCCGCCGTGCCGCGGCCCGACAGCCAGGGGCCGACGGCTGCCCAGGGGCGATCGACGACGCCGCCATGGGGCGGCCGGTCCTCGCGCGCGAGCTTCAGGGGATGGACGTCGAGCAGCGGCAGGGCCGGCCCGGAATAGTTCTCGCTGATGAGAATGCCCGACCGCGCCCCGCGCACCAGCACCGCGTCCGACGGGGCGGCGGAGACGAAGGGTTCGCCGGCGCCGCGCTCCCGGCCGATCAGGCGCGTCTCCTCGAAGGCGACGACCGAGCCGTTGTCGGCGCGCAGCAGGTAGAGGAGGGGCATGGTCTCCGCCTCTTGGAAACCGACGGCCTCGACGAAGCGCCAGCTCTCCTCCTGCACGTCGCCCTCGGCGAGATCGGCCGACAGGGCCCGGCGGAGGGCGGTGGTGCGGCCGCGACGGGCGGCGACGCGCAGGGCGCTCATCCCGCCCCAGCCGCCGAGCCACAGGAGCGCGGCGGCAAGCCAGGTCTGGTCCGTGCCGAAGGAGACGCCGGTGGCGAATTGCAGCGCCCAGGCGACGAGCAGCGCCACCGGGCCGATGAAGAGCAGGGAGACGAGCCCCAGGCCGAAGCCCGATCCGACCTCGGCGAGGTCGGATTGCGGGTCGTGGCGCAGGCCATCCAGCACCTCCCGCAGCACGTTCTTCTCCGAACGGTCCGCAGGCCGGCGATAGGACAGCGACAGGGGCCGCTCGCGTGTCTCGACCATAGGGCCGTTTACTCCGCCGCCTCCCGCGGCGGCTTGACGAAGACGTCAGCACGACTGTCTGGCGAAACCGGGGCAGATTCCTGGGATCTGGCCGGCATGCCGCGGTCGAGACCCGCGATCTTCTCCTCGGCTTCGGCCGCCTCGCGCTGACGGTTCCACAATCCGGCATAGAGGCCGCCCTTGGCAAGCAGTTCCCCATGCGTGCCGCGCTCGGCCACCCTGCCGTCGTCGAGGACGATGATCTCGTCGGCATTGACCACCGTCGACAGGCGGTGGGCGATGACGATGGCCGTGCGGTCTCGGGCGATGCGGTCGAGCGCCTCCTGAATCTCCCGCTCCGTGTGGCTGTCCAGCGCCGAAGTCGCCTCGTCCAGCACCAGGATCGGCGGTGACTTGAGGATGGCGCGGGCGATGGCGACGCGCTGCTTCTCGCCGCCGGAAAGCTTGAGGCCCCGTTCGCCGACCTCGGTCTCGTAGCCCGCGGGGCTGCGCTGGATGAAGTCGTGGATCTGGGCGAGGCCCGCCGCCTCCTCAACCTCCGCGTCGCTCGCCTCCCAGCGGCCGTAGCGGATGTTGTAGCGGATCGTGTCGTTGAACAGCACCGTGTCCTGCGGGACCATGCCGATGGCGCGGCGGAGAGACGCCTGGGTGACCTCGCGGATATCCTGCCCGTCCACCGTGATGCGCCCGCCGCTGATGTCGTAGAAGCGGAAGAGCAGGCGCGAGATGGTGGACTTGCCGGCGCCCGAGGGACCGACGATGGCCACCGACTTGCCCGCCGGCACCTCGAAGGTCACGCCCTTGAGGATGGGCCGCGCGGGATCGTAGGCGAAGGTCACGTCCTCGAAGCGGATCGTGCCGCCGGCGACCTTCAGGTCGGGCGCGCCCGGCCGGTCGACGATCTCCGGGTTGCGACCGAGGATAGCGAACATCGCCTCGATGTCGGTCACCGCCTGTTTGATCTCGCGATAGACCATGCCCATGAAGTTCAGCGGCTGGTAGAGCTGGATCATCATGGCGTTGATCATGACGAAGTCGCCGACCGTGTTGCGGCCGCGGGTGATGTCGATGGCGCAGAGCACCATGGCGACCGTCATGCCGGCGGTGAAGATGGCCGCCTGTCCGGCGTTGAGCACGGCGAGAGAGGTCAGCGCCTTGGTGGAGGCCGCCTCGTACTTCGCCATGGAGACGTCGTAGCGGGCCTTCTCGCGGGCCTCGGCGGAGAAGTACTTCACGGTCTCGAAGTTCAGCAGCGAGTCGATCGCCTTGACGTTGGCGTTGGTGTCGCTGTCGTTCATGTCGCGACGGATCGCGATCCGCCATTCCGTGGCGTAGTAGGTGAAGGCGAGATAGGCCGCGACCGTCACGATGATGACGACCACGTAGCGCCAGTCGAACATCCACAGGAGGATGCCGACGATCAGCGCCAGCTCCAGGATGGTCGGCATGAGCTGCAGGATGATCATCCTGACGATGGTCTCGATGGCGTTGCGGCCGCGCTCCAGCACGCGGGTGAGGCCGCCCGTCTTGCGCTCCAGGTGGAAGCGGAGCGACAGCCTGTGCATGTGCTCGAAGGTGAGCAGGGCGAGCCGTCGCACCGCATGCATCGACACCTTGGCGAACAACCCGTCGCGCATCTGCGTGACGAGCGCCATCAGGATGCGCGAGGCACCGTAGGCGAGGGTGAGGGCGAGCGGCGCGGCCAGCACCGCCGCCCACCAGCCCGCATCCGCCGCCTGCGGCGCGGCGAGCGCATCGGTCGCCCATTTGAAGGTGAAGGGCACCACCATGGTGACCACCTTGGCGATCACCAGCAGCACCATGGCCCAGGCGACGCGCCGCTTCAGGTCGGCGCGGTCGTGCGGCCAGATGAACGGCCACAGGTGCAGGATCGTGCGCGACAGGGCGCCACCCTCGGCGGAGACGGCATTTTGCGCGGGCGCGGGCGCACCCGGCGCGTGAGGGGATGTCACGATGGTCTGTCCTTGGGGGAGCGGGCGCAATTCTCTGGAACCGATATAATCTCCTTTCCGTTCCGGTGAAGCCCCGGTGCCGCGCGAATGCGCATGGCTGGTCCCGGCAGGGGGGCCGTTCCGGGCTGACCTCGGCGGCCCGCCCCTGCTATGGTCGCCGTCGTGACTCGCGGGCGCCCGTGCGGCAGCCCTGACCCGCCGGAGTGCCCCATGGCGACCATCCGTTCCATCTGCGTCTATTGCGGCTCCGGCTCCGGCCATGACGGCGTCCACGAGAAGGCGGCGCGCGACCTCGGGGCCGCCATGGCCAAGGCCGGCATTCGTCTCGTCTATGGCGGCGGCGGCATCGGGCTGATGGGAACGCTCGCCAAGTCCGTGGTCGACAACGGCGGCAAGGTGCTGGGCATCATCCCCGACTTCCTCAAGCGCAAGGAGATGCCGCTCGATGCCGTCATCGACGTGGTCACCGTTCCCGACATGCACACCCGCAAGATGCGGATGTTCACCGAGGCCGACGCCTTCGTGGCGCTGCCCGGCGGCATCGGCACGCTGGAGGAACTGGTCGAGCAGCTCACCTGGGCGCAGCTCGGCCGGCACGCCAAGCCGGTCGTCGTCGCCAATGTCGGCGGCTTCTGGGACCCCTTGCGCGTCCTCCTCGACCACATGAAGGACGAGGGCTTCATCCGTCCGGGCCTGCAGGTGAAATACTCCATCGTCGACGAGGTCAGGGACATCATCCCGACCATCCAGGCGCAGGTGGCGAAGCTGCCGCAGGAGGCGCTGGCCAAGGAGCACGACCCGGTGGTCATCGAGAAGATGTGAGGCGTTGAGAGCGATACCAGTTTTTGGTATCGTCGGCTTATGCCCAAGAACACCTCCGTGAGCCTCGGCGATCATTTCGCGACTTTCATCGACCAGCGGGTCGCCGAGGGACGGTACAGCTCGGCCAGCGAGGTGGTTCGGGCGGGGCTGCGGCTGCTCGAGGAGCACGAGGCGAAGCTTGCCGCGCTGCGGGCGGCGGTGGCCGAGGGCGAAGCCAGCGGAGAGGCCCGCCCGTTCGACTTCGAGACGTTTCTCGCCAGCAAGCTGGCCGGGCGCGGATGAAGCTCGCGCTCACCCCCGCGGCCGAGCAAGACCTCTCCGACATCTTCGACTATTCGGCCGACACCTGGGGCACCGATCGTGCCGTGGCCTATGTGCGGATGCTGCAGGCGGCGATCGAGCGGCTGCTGCGGTTTCCAGAACTGGGTCGATCAGCCGAGGCGGTCGGGTCGGGCCTGCGGATCCTGATGGCGGGATCACATATCGTCATCTACCGGCTACAGCCCGAAACGATCGTCGTGATCCGCATCCTTCATCAGCGGATGGATGTCGAGGAAAGCCTCTAGCGCCTCACACCCCCACCCCCTCCTTCACCAGCTTGTAGGTGATGGAATCCGTCAGGGCCTGGAAGCTCGCGTCGATGATGTTGGCCGAGACCCCCACCGTGGTCCAGGTGTCGCCCGCCCCGTCGCGGCTCTCGATCAAAACACGCGTCACAGCGCCGGTGCCGCCGTTGAGGATGCGGACGCGGAAGTCGACCAGCTCCAGGTCCTCGATGAAGCGCTGGTAGCGGCCGAGATCCTTGCGCAGCGCCGCGTCGAGCGCGTTGACCGGACCGTTGCCCTCGGCCGCCGAGATCAGCACCTCATCGCCCACCTTCACCTTCACGGTCGCCTCCGAGAAGGTGACGAGGTCGCCGGCGGCGTTGTAGCGGCGCTCCACGTTCACCTTGAAGCGCTCCACCGCGAAGAAGGCCGGCACCTCGCCCATGACGCGCTTGGCGAGGAGGAAGAACGAGGCGTCCGCTCCCTCATAGGCATAGCCTAGGCTCTCGCGCTCCTTCACCTCGTCGAGGATGCGGGCAACGCGCGGGTCGTCCTTCGACACCGTCAGCCCGACGCGCTCGAGTTCCGCCAGCACGTTGGACTTGCCCGCCTGTTCGGAGACGAGGACGTGGCGGCGGTTGCCCACCGTCTCCGGCGGAACGTGCTCGTAGGTCTCGGGCTCCTTCAGCACGGCCGATGCGTGGATGCCCGCCTTGGTCGCGAAGGCCGCCGCGCCCACATAGGGCGCGTGGCGGTTCGGCGGCCGATTGATGAGCTCGTCGAGCTGGCGCGAGATCTTGGTGAGCTGCGTGAGCTTCTCCGCCGTCACACCGATGGCGAAGCGCTCGGCATAGGCGGGTTTCAGCAGCAGGGTCGGGATGAGCGATGTCAGGTTGGCATTGCCGCAGCGCTCGCCGAGCCCGTTCAGCGTGCCCTGGATCTGTCGGCAGCCGGCCCGTACCGCCGCCAGCGAATTGGCCACGGCCTGCTCCGTGTCGTTGTGGGCGTGGATGCCGAGGTTGCCTCCCGGCACCACGGCCGTGACCTCGCGCACGATGGCCTCGACCTCCTCGGGGAGAGTGCCGCCGTTGGTGTCGCAGAGCACCACCCAGCGCGCGCCGCTCTCGAAGGCGGTGCGGGCGCAGGCGAGGGCAAAGTCGCGGTTGGCCTTGAACCCGTCGAAGAAGTGCTCGCAGTCGACCAGCACCTCGCGCCCCCGTGCCTTCGCCGCCTTCACCGAGTCGGCGATGCCCTCGAGGTTTTCCTCCAGCGTGCAGCCGAGCGCGACGTGCACATGGTAGTCCCAGGCCTTGGCGACGAAGCAGATGGCGTCCGCCTCGGCCTCCAGCAGCGCCGCGACACCGGGATCGTTCGCCGCCGAGCGTCCTGCCCGCTTGGTCATGCCGAAGGCGGTGAAGGTCGCCTTCAGCCGCCGCTTCGTGCCGAACAGCGCCGTATCCGTGGGGTTGGCCCCAGGATAGCCGCCCTCCACGAAGTCGAGCCCGAGATCGTCCAGCAGCGCGGCGATCTTCAGCTTGTCGTCCAGGGTGAAATCGACGCCGGTCGTCTGCGCGCCGTCGCGCAGCGTCGTGTCGAAGAGATAGAGGCGCTCGCGGGGTTCGGTCATGGCGGGCTCAGATCAGGCCTTTCCAGCGCAGGACGGCGAGCGTCAGCGCGATCAGGAACAGGAATTTCACGGCAACCCAGAAGGCGATGCGCTTCAGGGCGCGCGCTGCGTCGGGCGGCACGCCGCCGGTCTCCCCGCTCACGCCGCGGGTCTCCCGGCGGGCGGCCAGGTGGCCGTGTCGTGGTCCGGGTGCTGGTAGGAGACGACGGAGGCGTAGAAGCCGGCGACCTTCTCCGCTTCCGCGGGCGTGCGTGTCGGCAGCCCTACGAGATCGGCGAGGAAGGGCATGCGCGCCTCCAGCCCCATCTGGATGATCGGGGGCAGGGCGGCCGGATCGTCGAAGGCGCCGAGCGCCAGTTCGACACCGTGGGCGTGCTCGTAGGTCAGTGGCGTGCCGCACTCGCCGCAGAAGCCGCGGCGCACGACGCTCGAGCTCTGAAAATGCTTTGGTGCCCCGCGGGTCCAGGTGAGGCCATGGGCGCTGGCGAGAGGCGCGAAATAGCTGCCAAAGGCCTTCTGGCACATGCGGCAATGGCAGATCGACGCGCGCCCGAGGCTTTCGCAGGAAAAGCGCACGGCGCCGCACTGGCATCCGCCGGTGAAGGGTGAGGTCATGAGCAAGCACTCCCTGAACAGCCCGGCATCGATGAAGTGCGTCCTTCGAGGCTCGCTGGCGCTCGCACCTCAGGATGAGGAGGGCGGTGTGTGACACGCGACGCAAGGCAGCGTCGGCGCCGCGCCGGGCCGCTATCCGGGCCACCGTTGTGTAGGTCACAAACGCCCCTCATCCTGAGGCGCGAGGCGACAGCCGAGCCTCGAAGGACGCACTTGGCCGGTGCAGCCATCGAAGCCTCTCCCATCTGGTCGTCGGCCTTCGACACCCGGTCGATCCACTGCCCGTCACCCCCGGCGAGCCCGAAGGGCGAGGGAAGGGGGTCCAGGTGTCGTAGGGCGGGGCCGCCCGGCGCGCCGGGTTTGATCCGCCAGAAACAATGGCTCTGGCCCCTGGACCCCCTTCCCTCGGCGCTGGCGCGCCTCGCCGGGGGTGACGGGTGCTGCCTCATCGGGACGCTCACCGCATCACCTCCCAGGTCGTCACCGGCTCGCCGGTGGCCGGGTCCTTGCCGTCCTTGAGCTGGATGCCCATGGCCGCGAGCTCGTCGCGGATGCGGTCGCTTTCGGCGAAATTTTTCGCCTTGCGGGCAGCGAGGCGGGCGGCGATGAGGTCGTCGATGCGGGCTGTATCCTTCATGTCGGATTCCGTATCGGCATCGGCCGACAGCTCACCCGCCCGCGTCTCATCGAAGCCCATCAGCGCCAGTGCAGCTTTCAGCCCGGCGTGATCGCCCCGCTTGTCGAGGGCGTGCAATTCCGCGATGGCCTTCGCCGTGTTGAGGTCGTCGCCGATCGCCCCGAGGACCGCCTCGGGCACCGGTCCGGCGGCGATGCCAGCCGTCGTCCGATACCATCCCTCCAGCGTCTTCCAGCTCTCCTCCATGGCCCTGACCGTCCAGTCGATGGGCTGCCGGTAGTGCGTCTTCAGCATGGTCAGGCGCAGCACCTCGCCCGGCCAGGCCTTGCCCTGCCAGCCGTCGAGAAGCTCCTGGATCGTCACGAAATTCCCCAGACTCTTGGACATCTTCTCGCCCTCGACCTGCAGGAAGCCGTTGTGCATCCAGACGTTCGCCATCACCTGGTGGCCGAAGGCGCAGGTGGTCTGCGCCACCTCGTTCTCGTGGTGGGGGAAGACGAGGTCGATGCCGCCGCCATGAATATCGAAGGTCTCGCCGAGATGCTTCCAGCTCATGGCAGAGCACTCGATGTGCCAGCCGGGGCGCCCGGCTTGCGCGATGCCGCACGGGCTCTCCCAGCCCGGCTCGTGCGCCTCGTGCGAGGGCTTCCACAGCACGAAGTCCATCTCGGAGCGCTTGTAGGGCGCGACGTCGACGCGCGCGCCGGCGATCATGTCGTCCAGCGGCCGCTTCGACAGCCCGCCGTAACCCGGCATGGACGGCACCGAGAACAGCACGTGGTCCTCGGCCACATAGGCGTGGCCGGCCGCCACCAGCTTCTCGCAGAGCGCCTTCATTTCCGCGATATGCTCGGTCGCCCGCGGCTCGACCGTCGGCCTGAGGCAGCCGAGCGCGTCCGCCGCCGCGTGGAAGCGGGCGGCGGTGCCCTCCGTCAGCGCGCGGATGGTGACGCCGCGCTCATGGGCGCGCTTGTTGATCTTGTCGTCGAGGTCCGTGATGTTGCGCGCATAGGTGACGTGGGCCTCGCCGTAGACGTGGCGCAGCAGCCGGAACAGGAGGTCGAAGACGATCACCGGCCGGGCATTGCCGATATGGGCGTCGTCATAGACGGTCGGGCCGCAGACATACATGCGCACGTTCGTCGGATCGATCGGGACGAAAACGTCCTTCGACCGCGTCAGCGTGTTGTAGAGCCTGATCGCCATAGCCGTCTCCGCACGACCGCATCCGCCGCTGGCCGGGTGCGTTGTCTTTTGCGCTCGGGGATTATGGCAAAGAACGGCGACCGGCCAGCGAAGACGCTCAGCCGCAAATAATCCCGATGAGGATGATCGAACCGTTCATGCGGCAGAGATAGCGCAGAACGGGACACCGCCGTCAAGCATCACCCTTCGACCGAACATGACACGCGCCCGGTGATGCGGCGGCTGCGGAACTCGCCGTTCACCGTTTCGCCGATGCTCAGCACGTAGCGGCCGCGCCAGGTCTCGGCGTCGGCATTGCCGCGGGCCTCCACCGTGAGGTCGATGGTGCCGTGCGGCTCACCCTCGCGCTCGAAATGGACGTGCATCTTCAGGTCGCGCGCGTCGAACCAGCTCTGGGTCAGGTGGTCCTTGGTGAAGGTCACCTTCCGGAAGTCGGCGGCGGCGTTGGCGATGCGCAGCTCCAGCTCGCCCGCGAACTGGTAGAAGGCGCCACCGGTCGACCGGCCGATCGGGCTTCCGATGGTGAATTTCGCCGAGCGGTCCTCGGCCTCGCAGGAAATGCCGCCGCTGGCGTGGGCGGGGGTCAGCGACAGGAGGGCGAGGGCGGCGAGAGCGGCAAGGCGGCGCGACATGGAGGGCTCCGGCAGGTGGGCTGACATCGTCGCCCGACCTTGTGCCGCAGCCGCCTTTCCGTCCGGCGGCGTCCAGCCTGCCGTTACGGAAACGCAGGAAACGCGCCGTCGCCTGTCATGAAATGAAGTCGCCGCAGCGGACCACCTCGGCCTGCTGGCCCCAGGGCATGATCGGCACGGTGGAGGTCGAGTTCTGCGGCGAGCCGTCGATCAGCTTGTCCGAATAGATCATGTAGACCAGCACGTTGCGGCGCGCGTCGCAGCCGCGCACGATCTGCACGCGCTTGAAGAAGAAGGAGCGGCCCTCGCGGAACACCACGTCGCCCTGGGATGAGCGCCCGGTGATGCGGATCGGGCCGATCTGCCGGCAGGCGAGGGAGGCTTCGGAAAATTCCTCGGCGAGGCCGAAGGCACCGGCCCAGCCGCCTTTTTCCGGCACGGTGAAATGGCAGGCGACGCCCTCCACCTGCGGGTCGTCGATGCCGTAGGTGGCGAGCTTGTCGTTGGGCGACAGCAGCCGGAACACCGTCGAGCGGCGGAAGATCAGCTCCGGCGACTGGGCGAGCGCCGGCAGGGCAGGAAGGGCGGTCAGGGCGGCGAGGGCTGCGGCGAGAAGGCGGCGCATGGAAGGGCTCCGGTGAGGCGGTCATAGGGACCCTGCCGCCATGGTTTGGCAAGCCGATGTCGTTGACTGCGCGCGGGTGGGAACGAGGCGGAGGCCGTCCCGTTCCCTCACCATCCGCGATTGGCGGAATTTTTCGTCGGAGATCACCCATGGAAACCCAGGAACTGCATCGCGGCCGCCTCATCGACCACGTCCAGCTCGTGGTTGCCGACCTCGCGGCCTCCCGACGCTTCTACGGCGCCGTCTTCGGCGCGCTCGGCATTCCCATCGGCGGCGAAGACAAGAGCTATTTCTGGGCGGACGAGCTGTTCATCTCGTCCCGCGACAGCGAGGCGGCGCTCGGCGAGCTCACCGGCCGCCATCACCTCGCCTTCCAGGCGAAGGACCGGGCCATGGTGGACGCCTTCCACCAGGCAGGCCTCGCCGCCGGCGGGCGCGACAACGGCGCGCCGGGCCTGCGCAAATACCATCCCGGCTATTACGCGGCCTTCCTGATCGACCCCGACGGCAACAACATCGAGGCGGTGTACCACGGCGAACACGTGCGGTCCGCCCCGTCGGTCGAGATCAGATTCTGAGAGAGGGGCCTTCGCGCACAAGGGGGAGGGGCCACTCTTCAAGCGATCCATCACACGGACCGGGTCGGGCGAAGAGCCGTCTCCATCCCCGCTGACCACAGGCCGCCCGGCCGTTCCCCGCTTGTTCGCACCTTCCGCCCCGCTTATCGAGGGTTCATGTCCCTCATTCCGATTCGCGAGGCCTGATCCATGGGCGAGCGCATAAATCCGCCGTCAGGCTCCGACGACGGCATCGAGACCATCAACCTGCGCGACGCGCTGGAGGAGCGCTATCTCGCCTACGCCCTCTCCACCATCATGGGCCGGGCGCTGCCCGACGCCCGCGACGGTCTGAAGCCGGTCCACCGCCGCATCCTCCACGCCATGCGGCTGCTGAAGCTCGATCCCGGCACGGCCTTCAAGAAATGCGCCCGCATCGTCGGCGACGTCATCGGTAAGTTCCACCCGCACGGCGACCAGTCCGTCTACGACGCGCTGGTGCGCCTCGCCCAGGACTTCTCGCAGCGCTATCCCCTCGTCGACGGCCAGGGCAATTTCGGCAATATCGACGGCGACAACGCCGCCGCCTATCGGTACACCGAGGCGCGCATGACCGAGGTCGCGCGCCTCCTCCTCGACGGCATCGACGAGGACGCGGTCGACTTCCGCAAGACCTACAACGAGGAGGACGAGGAGCCCGTCGTCCTCCCCGGTGCCTTTCCCAATCTCCTCGCCAACGGCAGCCAGGGCATCGCGGTGGGCATGGCGACCTCCATTCCGCCGCACAACGCCGCCGAGATCTGCGACGCGGCGCTGCACATCATCGCCCATCCCGACTGCACCACCCGCGACCTCATCGCTCATGTGCCGGGACCGGACTTCCCCACCGGCGGCATCATCATCGAGGGGCGCGCCGCCATCGAGGAGGCCTACGAGACCGGCCGCGGCGCCTTCCGCACGCGCGCCCGCTGGCACCAGGAGGACACCGGCCGCGGCACCTATCTCGTCGTCGTCACCGAGATCCCCTTCGGCGTCACCAAGGGCCGCCTCATCGAGAAGATCGCCGAACTGATCAACGAGCGGAAGCTGCCGCTCGTCGCCGACATGCGCGACGAGAGCGCCGAGGACATCCGCCTCGTCTTCGAGCCGAAGTCGCGCAACGTCGACGCGGCCGTGCTCATGGAAAGCCTGTTCAAGCTCACCGAGCTGGAGAGCCGCATCCCGCTCAACATGAACGTGCTCATGAAGGGCAAGGTGCCGAAGGTCGTCGGCCTGAAGGAGGTGCTGCGCGAGTGGCTGGACCACCGCCGCGAGGTGCTGATCCGCCGCTCGCAGCATCGTCTCGCCGCCATCGACAAGCGCCTCGAGGTGCTGGCCGGCCTCCTCGTCGCCTATCTCAACATCGACGAGGTCATCCACATCATCCGCACCGCGGATGAGCCGAAGAAGGCCCTCGTCGCCCGCTTCGACCTCACCGAGGTGCAGGTCGAGGCCATCCTCAACATGCGCCTGCGCTCCCTCGCCAAGCTCGAGGAGATCGAGCTGCGCAAGGAGCACGCCGAGCTCACCAAGGAGAAGGAGGGCATCGAGAAGCTGCTGGGATCCGAGGCGCTGCAGTGGAAGACGGTCTCCTGGGAGATCGGCAACGTGAAGAAGCAGTTCTCCAAGGAGACGGAGCTCGGCAGGCGCCGCACCACCTTCGGGGAAGCCACCGAGGTCGACATCGACGCCATCGCCGAGGCGCTGGTGGAGCGCGAGCCGATCACCGTCGTCGTCTCCGAAAAGGGCTGGATCCGCGCCCTCAAGGGCCATGTCCAGGATCTGTCGACGCTCACCTTCAAGACCGACGACCGGCTCAAGCTCTCCTTCTTCGCCGAGACGACGTCGAAGCTCCTGGTCTTCGCCACCAACGGCAAGGTCTTCACGCTGGAGGGATCGAAGCTGCCGGGCGGCCGCGGCGCGGGTGAACCCATGCGTCTCATGTTCGATCTCGAACAGGAGCACGACATCGTCGACGTCGTGCCCTATCGCGGCGGCCGCAAGGCCCTCCTTGCCTCGCGCGAGGGCCGCGGCTTCGTGGTGGCCGAGGACGAACTCGTCGCCAACACCCGCAAGGGCAAGGGCGTGATGGGGGTCGACACCCCGGACGAACTCGCCGCCGTGCGCTTCGTCGAGGGCGACCACGTCGCCATCGTCGGCCTCAACCGCAAGCTTCTCGTCTTCCCGCTCAACCAGGTGCCGGAAATGGCCCGCGGCAAGGGCGTCCGCCTGCAGAAGTACAAGGAGGGCGGGATGGTCGACCTGAAGACCTTCACCCTCGCCGAGGGCCTGACCTGGAAGGATTCCTCCGACCGCACCTGGACCGTCTCGCAGGCCGACCTCACCGAGTGGATCGGCAACCGTGCCGAGGCCGGCCGCCTGCCGCCGAAGGGCTTCCCGAAGACCAACAGGTTCGGGTGAAGGGTCAGTCCGCCAGCGCGATCTGCGCCGCCTTCACCACGGCGCGGAATCCCTCGATCTGCGCGGCGAGGTAGCGGCCGGTCTGCTCGGATGAGGCGTCCGCGATGGCGGTCGTGCCGGCGGCGGCGAGCCGGGCCCGCAGCGTCTCCCCGGCCAGCGCCGTCCGCGCCGCCTGGCCGAGCTTCTCGATCCGTTCCGGCGGCGTTGCCTTCGGCGCGAGCAGCATGTTCCAGGTCGCCAGCTCGACGCCGGGAAGGCCTGCCTCGGCGAAGGTCGGCACGTCCCGAAGGACAGCCTGGCGCGTCGGCGAACCAACAGCCAGCGCCAAAACGCGCTTGCCCTCGATCAGCGAGGCGGCCGAGGCGAGGCTCTCGATGGTGAAAGCCACTTCCCCGGTCAGTACGGCCTGCATGGCCGGCCCGCCGCCCCGATAGGGCACGTGCACGACGTCGGGTAGCTCCGCCTTCAGCTTGAAGAGTTCGCCCGCCAGATGGGTGATCGAGCCTGCTCCCGCCGAGGCGTAGCTGTGCTTGCCTGGCTCCTCGCGAAGGCGCGTCATGAACGCAGCCAGGGTGGTCACGCCGAAGGCCGGTGAGGTCACCAGCACCAGCGGCGTGGTGCCGATCATCGTGACGGGGGCAAAGTCGGCTACGGGATCGAAGCTCAGGCGGCGCGCCACCGCGGGGTTGACGCCATGGGTCGAGGCTGAGGCCACCAGCAGCACATGGCCATCCGGCTCGGAGCGGATCACCGCATCGGACGCCACCGCCCCGTTCGCGCCGGCGCGGTTCTCGACGATCACCGATTGGCCGATGACCGGCCCGAGCGCCTCGGCGAGGAGCCGCGCCGCGACATCGGTGGAGCCGCCCGGCGCGAAAGGCACGATCAACCGAAGAGGCCGCTCCGGAAAGGCGCGGGCCGCTGTGGCGAGCGCCAGGCTGGAGAGGCCGGCGAGGACGAGGCGACGGGAAGGCATGGCGGGCACCGGGCAGAGGGAGACGATCTTCGCTAACGCGCCCCCCTGACAGCGATGTGACGCGGCCCGCGTCGCCGGATGGACGGCCCTCCGGGGGATCACCGCAGCGTGAAGACCGCCGGTGACGGAGTCCTTGCTGCCGGTGACGTTACGTGATCCGATCCAGGCAAACGTCCTTGGGAAGACACGTCATGCGCCGTCGGTTCGCTGCGGTTCTCGGGGCCGCTCTCCTCGCGGGTCTGGCCGTGCCGGGCTTCGCCCAGTTCGCCCAGACCACCCGCGTCGCCGTTCCCGCCGGCTACGCCACGAGCTTCCTGCTCTACGACAAGGTCGACAAGCCCGATCGCAAGATCATCCGCTTCCTCTACCTGTCGCCGAACGCCGCCGGCCTGCGCGACGCCGGCAGGCCCCTGCCTGACGGCACGGTCATCGTCATGGAGGACCATGCCGCCGAGACCGACGCCGCCGGCAACGTCGTGACCGGGGCGGACGGGCGCCTCGTTCCGACGGCGCGGATCACCGCCATCGCCGTCATGGAGAAGCGCCACGGCTGGGGCGACCTCGTTCCCGAGGCGATCCGCAATGCCGATTGGGACTATGGCGCCTTCGATGGAGCGGGCCAGCGCCGTGCAGTCCCGACCGAGGCCTGTTTCGCCTGCCACAAGCCGCACGGCGCGCGCGACTACACCTTCTCGACCCTGACGCGGCCGATCGACTAGTCGCCGGCGCTGTCCACCCGCACCCACCCCTCCGGCATCAGCCGCTCCTGCGGCAGGAACCGCGCCTTGTAGTCCATCTTGGCGGAGCCCTCGACCCAGTAGCCGAGATAGACGTAAGGGAGCCCCATGGCCTTGGCCCGGGCGATGTGGTCGAGGATCACCAGCGTGCCGAGCGAACGCGAAGCCTCCTCCGGCTCGTAGAAGGAATAGACCAGCGACAGCCCGTCGGCGAGGATGTCGGTGAGCACGCAGGCGACGATGTCGCCCTTCGACCGGCCGTTGATGGCGGTGTCGGCGTCGCGCTTGCGGTATTCCACCAGCCGCGTCTTCACGTGGCTGTCCTCCACCATCATGGCGTAGTCGAGCACGGTCATGTCGGCCATGCCGCCGGCGCGGTGGCGGGCGTCGAGATAGGCGCGGAAGGTCGAATACTGCTCGGACGTCGGAATGGCCGGGCGCATCTCGCCGACCAGATCGCCGTTCCTCAGCATCACCTTGCGGAACGAGCGCCCGGGGCGGAAGTCGGCCACCGGCACCCGCACCGAGACGCAGGCCCGGCAGGTCTCGCAGGCCGGCCGGTAGGCGATGGACTGCGACCGGCGGAACCCACCCTGGGTCAGGATGTCGTTGAGCTGCGGCGCCTTCGGCCCGACCAGATGCGTGAACACCTTCCGCTCCGACTGACCGGGCAGGTAGGGGCACGGCGTCGGGGCCGTGAGATAGAACTGGGGCGTGTCGCGCGGTTGCTGGGTCAAGACGTCTCGGGATCGAGCGAGAGGAGCGGCGGATCCGTGCGCGAGACTCGCCGTGAACACCATGAAAGATAGGCCGGTCGGCTGGCCGGGCAAGTGACATGCACGTCACTGCCGGTGCGCTCGGAACCTTTTCCCACATGCGGAAATTTGCGGATGGAACGGGCGCTCTCTGAGTTTAACGTAGCGGAAACGAGGGACGTCACATGCGCCGCATTGCTTCTCCAGTGGTTGTCGTCGGACTATTGGCGGGCATAGTTCCTGCTTCTGCAGATCTCCTCCTGATACCGGCGTCGCATGGCCAGCGCGAGATGCAGGCACGTCAGCAGGGCGGTACGCTGACGCCGCAACAGGCGCGTCGCCAATGCTGGGCGGAGTTCGGGTTCACTGGCGGCCCGGGAGCTCGCTTTCCGGGTCACTTGCAGCCGCAGATCGAAGCCTGCATCGCACGCAAGATGCGTCGCTGATTTTCAGCCGAGCCGGCCGCCGCCCGACTCGATGCGGACCGCCGGCAGGCCCTCGGCCTCCAGCGCGGCGAGGATCTCGTGGGCGTGGCTGCCGTCGCGCGTTTCCACCGTCACGTCCAGCTTCGTGCCCTTGGCCGGCGTGTCGAGGAACAGCCGCCGGTGCTCGACCTCCAGGATGTTGCCGCCGAGACGGCCGATGAGGCTCGCCACCGTGCCGAGCACGCCCGGCCGGTCGGGAATGGTGATGCGCAGCGAGACGATGCGGCTCTCCCGTTCCAGCTCCCGCACCATGATGGAGGCGAGGATGCGCGGGTCGATATTGCCGCCGCAGAGGATCAGCCCGACCTTGCGGCCGCGGAAGCGCTCCGGCTCGGCCAACATGGCGGCAAGGCCGGCAGCGCCCGCACCCTCGGCGATGGTCTTCTGCCGGGTGAGGTAGAGATTGACGGCGCGCTCGAGGTCGCTCTCGCCGACGAGCACGATGGCGGACACGAGATCCCGCACCACCGGCAGTGTCGAACGCCCGACGATCTTCACCGCGATGCCCTCGGCCAGCGTCGGCCCGCCGACCGGCCGGTCGCCGCCGTGGACGGCGTTCCACATGGAGGGATAGAGGGCAGCCTCGACGCCGACGATCTCGATGGCCGGGCGGATCGCCTTGGCCGCCACCGCATTGCCGCCGATCAGGCCGCCGCCGCCGATGGGGATGACCAGCATGTCGAGGTCCGGCACGTCCTCCAGCATCTCGCAGGCGATGGTCCCCTGTCCCGCCATGACGGCGAGGTCGTCGTAAGGGTGCACCCAGACGCGGTTCTCCGCCGTCCGGATTGCCTCGGCGCGCGTCTGCGATTCCGCTAGCGTCTCGCCGTCGAGCACCACCGTGGCGCCGTGGGAGCGCGTTGCCGCCACCTTCACGAAGGGGGTCGTCTCCGGCATGACGATGGTGGCGGGAATGCCGAGCCGGCTGGCGTGCAGCGCCACGGCCTGTGCGTGGTTGCCGGCGGACATGGCGATGACGCCGCGGCGGCGCTCGTCATCCGTCAGCGAGGCGAGTTTCACCAGCGCACCGCGCTCCTTGAAGGAGTTGGTGACCTGCAGGTTCTCGTATTTGACGAAGACCTCGGCACCGGTGATGGCCGAGAGCGGCGGCGCCGGCAGCATCGGCGTGCGCATGACCCGGCCGGCGATGATGTCGCGCGCCGCGCGCACGTCGGCATGGGTGAGGCGGGAGGCGGCGGTGTCCGGCGCGTCGGTCATCGCCAAGGTCTAGCCCGCCCCGGCGCTTTCCGCGAGGCCCGAGCGATGTTTCGCCGCCGATAGCGACGGGGCTGGCGCCTGTTCGAGCCACCAGCGCTTGAGAATGATGAACCGCGTCTCCGACAGAGGGCCGCGCTCGGTGGCGAGGGCCGCGAGCGTCGGCCGTCCCCGCCCGTCCCGCCCGTCGAAGCGGCAGGTGGCGACATGCACCGTGCGCGGACGGCCTCTGCGTTCGGCGAGATAGTCGATGCGCACGCCGGGGCCGTCGGCGGGAGGGCCGTAGCGGCTCTCGCGGATGACCGTGCCCTCCTCGTGCAGGGCGGGAAGCACCTCGCGGCAGAGCGCAAGCTGATCGGGCTCGACCACCGGCGCGCAGCCGCCGGCCGCCAGCGCGGCCAGGGCGAGGGCGATGCCGCTTCTCACGCCGCGACGCTGAGCAGCCCGGCCACCCGCGGCGCGAAATAGGTGAGGATGCCGTCGCAGCCGGCCCGCTTGAAGGCGATGAGGCTCTCCAGCATGGCGCGCTCGCCGTCGATGGCGCCGGCCCGCGCCGCCATCTCGATCATCGCGTATTCGCCGGACACCTGATACGCGAAGGTCGGCACGCCGAACGTGTCCTTCACCCGCCGGCAGATGTCGAGATAGGGCATGCCGGGCTTGACCATGACCATGTCGGCGCCCTCGGCGAGGTCGATCTCCACCTCGCGCAGAGCCTCGTCGGAATTGGCCGGGTCCATCTGGTAGGTGCGCTTGTCGCCGATCAGCGTCTTCCTCGTGCCGATGGCGTCGCGGAACGGCCCGTAGAAGGCCGAGGCGTATTTCGCCGCATAGCTCATGATCTGCACGTCGGTGAAGCCGCGGGCGTCGAGCGCCGCGCGGATCGCGCCGATCCGGCCGTCCATCATGTCGGAGGGGGCGATGCAGTCGGCGCCGGCTTCCGCCAGCGCCAGCGCCTGCCGGCACAGGATGGCCACCGTCTCGTCGTTGAGCACCCGCCCGCACTCTGTCAGCACGCCGTCATGGCCGTGCGAGGTATAGGGATCGAGCGCCGCATCCGTGATCAGGCCGACCTCCGGCACCGCCGCCTTGATGGCGCGGATGGCGCGGCACATGAGGTTGCGATGGTTCTCCGCCTCGGACCCGACGGGGTCGCGCAGGGCCGGGTCGACATAGGGGAAGGGGGCGAGGGCGGGGATGCCGAGACGCGCCGCCTTCTCCGCCTCGCGCACGGCCTCGTCGATGGAGACGCGGTCGACGCCGGGCATGGTGGCGATGGGGGTGCGCGGCTCGCTGCCGTCGACCAGGAAGATCGGCCAGATCAGGTCGTTGGTGGTGAGCACGGTCTCGCGCACCAGGCGGCGCGACCACTCGCTCTTGCGGTTTCGTCTCAGCCGCGTGGCGAGGTCGAGCTTCGACGCGGTGCTGGAGGCTTCCGCGGCGGGCTTGTGAAGGGCGCGAAGGGTCATGGCCGGTCTCCGCGGCTCTGGGCGGCCGCTGATGACATATGAATATCACTCTGGAATTATTCGGAACAGTCCCGCCGCACGCGGACCTCCTTCCAACGAGACCTCGGTCGATCGGGCTCCCCCGCCCGGCCGAATTGACCCGACGCTGCCAAGCCCCATAACCGGTCCATTCAGTTGTTCCGGGTTCCCCTGCCGATGGATTTCGCCCTCTCCGAAGACCAGGAAGCCTTCCGCCAGGTGGCGCGCGACTTCGCGGTCGCCGAGATGGCGCCGCATGCCCGCGACTGGGATGCCGGCTCGGTCTTCCCCGAGGAGACGCTGCGGGCCGCCGCCGCGCTCGGCTTCGGCGGCATCTATGTGCGCGAGGATGTCGGCGGCTCCGGCCTCACGCGGCTCGACGCTGCGGTGATCTTCGAGGAACTCGCCCAGGGCTGCGTCTCCACCACGGCCTATATCTCCATCCACAACATGGCCGCCTGGATGATCGACGCCTACGGGCACGAGGACCTGCGCCGTCGCTACGTTCCCGACCTCTGCGCCATGAACACCTTCGCCAGCTACTGCCTGACCGAGGCTGGCGCCGGCTCCGACGCGGCATCGCTGCGCACCCGCGCCGTCCGAGACGGCAATTCCTGGGTCATCACCGGTGCCAAGGCCTTCATCTCCGGCGGCGGCCGTTCCGACGTCTATGTCGTCATGGCCCGCACCGGCGGGGAGGGCGCGCGCGGCATCTCCTGCTTCGTCGTCGACAAGGACACGCCCGGCCTCTCCTTCGGCGCCCAGGAGAAGAAGCTCGGCTGGAAGAGCCAACCGACCGCCGTGGTCGACTTCGACAATGTCCGCGTTCCCGCCGAGAACATGGTGGGCGAGGAGGGCCAGGGCTTCCGCATCGCCATGGCCGGCCTGGACGGGGGCCGGCTGAACATCGCCGCCTGCTCCCTCGGCGGCGCCCAATTCTGCCTCGACCGCACCATCGCCTATATGGGCGACCGCAAGCAGTTCGGTCAGGCGATCAAGGATTTTCAGGCGCTGCGCTTCCGCATCGCCGACTACGCGACCGAGCTCGAGGCCGCGCGCCTCATGGTGCGCCGCGCCGCCGTCGCCGTCGGCGAGAAGGACCCGCGGGCGACGACGCTTGCCGCCATGGCCAAGCGCTTCGCCACCGATGTCGGCTTCGAGGTGGTCAACGGCTGCTTGCAGCTGCA
This sequence comes from Phreatobacter cathodiphilus, assembly GCF_003008515.1. NCBI lineage: Bacteria > Pseudomonadati > Pseudomonadota > Alphaproteobacteria > Hyphomicrobiales > Phreatobacteraceae > Phreatobacter > Phreatobacter cathodiphilus. Next base: position 832,483 of record NZ_CP027668.1, read on the forward strand.
CGGCGGCTACGGCTATCTCAACGACCATCCCATCGAGCGCGTGCTGCGCGACGTTCGCGTGCACCAGATTCTCGAGGGCACCAACGAGATCATGCGCGTCATCGTCTCGCGCGACCTGCTCGGCGCGTGATAGAGGGCAGGGCATGAGCGAACCGATTCAAGCCCCGGCCGACCCGGAAGTCCTGATCGAGCGCCGCGGCTCGGCCGGCCTCATCATCCTCAACCGCCCGAAGGCGCTGAACGCGCTGACCCTCGGCATGGTGCGCGAGATGCGCCGGGCGCTCGACGCCTTCGCGGTCGATCCCGCCGTGACGCGCATCGTCGTCACCGGGGCCGGCGGGCGGGCCTTCTGCGCCGGCGGCGACATCCGCGTGCTGCACGATCTCGGCGAGGCCGGACGCCACGACGAGGCGCTGCAGTTCTGGCGCGAGGAATACGAGCTCAACATCCTCATCAAGTGCTACCCGAAGCCATACGTCTCGCTCATCGACGGCATCGTCATGGGAGGCGGCGTCGGCGTCTCCATCAACGGCAGCCACGTGGTGGCCGGCGAGAAGTTCGTCTTCGCCATGCCCGAGGTCGGCATCGGCTTCTTCCCCGACGTCGGCGGCACCTATTTCCTGCCGCGCATCCCCGGCGAGATCGGCGCCTATTTCGCCCTCACCGGCGAGCGCATGCGGCAGGGCGATGCCCTCTCCACCGGGCTCGCCACCCACGCCATGGCCTCGGAGCGCTTCACCGAGGTGCTGGAGGCCCTCTGCGGCCGCGAGACGGTCGACCATGTGCTGGAGGGCTTCGCCGACGTCGCCACACAGCCGGCGAGCGTCACCGCGCGCCGCGCCGCGATCGACGCCTGCTTCCGCTTCGACACGGTGGAGGAGGTCATGGAGGCGCTCGCCGCGGCCGAGGCGGCCGGCGACGAGTGGTGCGGCCAGACGCTCGCCACCATGGCGGCCAAGTCGCCGACCTCGATGAAGATCGCCCTCGCCCAGGTGCGGGCCGGCCGCGCGCTCGACTTCGAGGCCGCGATGACGACCGAATTCCGCATCGTCTCGCGCATCTGCCGCGGCCACGACTTCTACGAGGGCGTGCGCGCCGTCATCGTCGACAAGGACAATGCGCCGCGCTGGCGCCCCTCGACTCTCGCCGAGGTGACGCCCGCCATGATCGCGGCTCACTTCGCGCCGCTTGGCGAGGGCGAACTCGTACCGCCTGTCATCCCGCGATGAGCGCGACCAAGCTCCGCACCGCCAGCGACGCGCCGATCCAGGCCGATGCCGAGGAGCGGAGCATCGACTGGAGCCGCATCTATCGCATCTTCATGCGGGCGCTGGCCGTGCTCGTCATCGGTCGCGGCCTGATGCAGTGGATGGTGATCTGCGGCGGCCCCAATGCCGAGGGCATCGGCTTCGAGGACCTGCCGCCGGGCATGCAGGCCTCCATCGTCTTCTTCGCGGTGATCGAACTCGTCGCCGGCGTCGGTCTCTGGCTCACCTCCGCATGGGGCGGCGTGGTCTGGATCCTGGCCACGGCCATCGCCATCGGCATCGATCTCGCCATGATCGGCGGCATGCAGGGCTGGGTGCAGATCGCCGCGCGCTCGCTGCCGGCGACCATCGCCGACGCCGTGCTCCTGCTCTTCTACACCGGAGCGGCCATGATGGCGGCCCGCCAGGCGGACGACGCCTTCACCGAATGAGAGGCCCGGCTGCGCACGGGCGCCAGACACGACGGGAGGACTTCATGAGCACCATCGCCTTCATCGGGCTCGGCAACATGGGCGGGCCGATGGCCGCCAACCTGGTCAAGGCCGGCCACAGGGTCGTCGGCACCGACGTCAGCCCCGCCGCCGTCGAGCGCCACGTTGCGGCCGGCGGCACGGGCGCCGCCTCCATCGCCGAGGCTGTCCGCGAGGCCGACGTCGTCGTCACCATGCTGCCCTCGGGGCGCGAGGTGAGCGCCCTCTATGGCGGCGAGAAGGGCATCATCGCCGGCGCCAAGGCGGGCGCCCTGCTGATCGATTCCTCCACCATCGACGTCGATACCGCGCGGGCCACGGCGAAGGCCGCCGCGGAGCGCGGCCTCGCCATGATCGACGCGCCCGTCTCCGGCGGCGTCGGCGGTGCCAGCGGCGGCACGCTCACCTTCATGTGCGGCGGCGAGGACCGGGCTTTCGCCGCGGCCAAGCCCTATCTCGAGGCGATGGGCAAGACCATCGTCCATGCCGGCGGGCCGGGGAACGGCCAGGCCGCCAAGATCTGCAACAACATGATCCTCGGCATCACCATGATCGCCACCTCCGAGGCCTTCGTGCTGGCCGAGAAGCTCGGCCTCGACGCCCAGAAGCTCTTCGACATCGCCTCCAAGTCCTCCGGCCAGTCCTGGTCGCTCACCACCTATTGCCCGGTCCCCGGCCCGGTGCCGACCTCACCGGCCAACCGGGGCTACCAGGCGGGCTTCACGGCGGCGATGATGCTGAAGGACCTCAAGCTCGCCCAGGACGCCGCGCGCTCCGCCGGCGCCGTCACGCCGCTTGGCGCCGAAGCCGCCGCCCTCTACGGCCTCTATGCCGCCCAGGGCGAGGCCGGTACCGACTTCTCCGGCATCGTCAACTTCCTCCGCGGCAAGTGAACCCGGACGACGTGACCTTACGTCACCTGCGCCGGGGGTGATCCCGGCGCGGAAGGTCCTGACCGCGCTCTGACGCCACGTCATCGCCCTATGCTGAACAGGACGTTTCACCGCTTGCGTCGAGTTGAATGACGCCATCGCCAGGCGATGGTTGACGAGCGCTTTCCCGCGATTGAATCAAATGTAAACATCGTCGGCCAAGTGTCGGGAATTCGGTACTTGCGATCCTTTACCGAACCTTGCTCGACATTGCTCAGGTTGATGAAAAGACAACGAGATATTGCCGAGATATCAATGCAGTCCCGTGTTGAGGAAGTAATGGTTAAGCCGCCTTCACGCTGTTTGTTCGGGGGCTTTTAAAATTCGCCGGTCTAGGTTGAGGGCACACGAGCGGTGAACAGGGCCGCTCGGCCGAGGGTCAAAAAACGCCCCGGCGCCAACCAGGACAAGAGGCGTCCCATGAGCATGATGACCAAGGCGCGCGACGTCGCGTCGCCGCCGATTTCACCCGAACGTCTCGAGCGCTTCGAGGCCATCACGCCGGTCTATATGGAGGCTCTCACGCTGATCGAGCGCCTCCACCGCCGGCTGCTCGACGTCATCAAGGACGAGTTCGACCGCCGCAACCGCTCCGACATCAACGCCGTCCAGGCGCTGCTGCTGTTCAACATCGGCGACCGCGAGCTCACCGCCGGTGAACTGCGCACCAAGGGCTACTATCTCGGCTCGAACGTCTCCTACAATCTGAAGAAACTGGTCGAGATGGGCTACCTCTCCCACCAGCGCTCGCGCATCGACCGCCGCTCGGTCCGCATCAGCCTGACGCCCAAGGGGCACGAGATCGCCGAGATCGTGAAGGCGCTCTACGCCAAGCACGTCCGCACGGTCGAGCAGGTCGGCGGCATCGCCCTCGACGACTTCAAGACCCTCAACAAGTCGCTGCTCCGCCTGGAGCGCTTCTGGACCGACCAGATTCTCTACCGGCTCTGAGGAACGGCCATGACGACGACGATCTCCAACTGGGCGGTGCTCGGCGCCGGCCTCGCCATGGTTCTTCTGCTCGCCGAGAACATGCTCGGCGTCACCGGAGCCCTGTTGCTGGCGAAGGGCCGCGCCGACCGGCGGAACTGACCTTCCCAAGGCCTCACATCCTGTCGAATTGCGATGCCGGCGTCTCCCCTGGAGTGCGCCGGTTTCGCCACATCGGCCCGTCTCAGCCGCTTTCAGGCTGACTTTCTCGCCTGCGCAGGGCTCCGCTGCAGGAAATGCCTTGAGTTGGTCACATTGGTTGCCCTAGGTGCGACGCGACACCCGCTTGGCATTCCTTAAGGATAATGGTGTTTCCTCACGCGCTGGCGGGGGGTGACCCAGCCGATCATCCGGAGCCGTTATCGTGACCGATCGTTTCCCCGCGTATTCCGTTTCGCTGCTCGACCGGCGCACGCTCCTCGGTGGCCTCGCCTCGCTCGGCGCCATGGCGGCTGCGAGCCCCGCCCTGGCCCAGTCCGGACGCGGCGCCGTCGCCGAATGGTCGGAGAGCTTCGACGCGGGATCGCGCGGCCGCCCGAGCATCAATCCCTATCCGGTTCTCGGCCCCCACACGGTCCAGGGTCTAGAACAGGCCATCGCCCAGTACCAGGGCATCGTCTCGCGCGGCGGCTGGCAGCCCGTGCCGGACCGCGAGCGCCTGCGCATCGGCGCCCGTCGCCGGTCCGTCGTCGCCCTGCGTGAGCGGCTGATCGCCTCCGGCGACCTCAACCCCTCCGCCGGCCGCTCGGATGTCTTCGACTCCTTCGTCGACACCGCCGTGAAGCGGTTCCAGACCCGCCACGGCATCTCGCCCGACGGGCAGGTGCGCGAGTCGACCTTCGCCGCCCTCAACGTGCCGGCCGAGATGCGGCTGCGCCAGCTCGAGACCAACCTCGTCCGCGTGCGCGCCCATTCCGGCTTCCTCGGCAACCGCTTCATCGTCATGAACATCCCCGCCGCCCAGCTCGAGGCGGTGGAAAATGGCACGGTCGTCTCCCGCCACGTCACCGTCGTCGGCAAGATCGACCGCCAGTCGCCGGTCATTTCGACCCGCGTCCAGGACATCAATTTCAACCCGTACTGGACGGTGCCGGCCTCCATCATCCGCAAGGACCTCATCCCGAAGATGCAGGCCGAGCCGGACTACCTCGCCAAGAACCGCATCCGCGTGTTCAACGGCCAGGGCCAGGAGGTTGCCCCGGAGTCGATCAACTGGAACACGATGGAGGCGATGAACTACCGCTTCCGTCAGGACCCCTTCGAGGGCAACTCGATGGGCAACGTCCGCATCAACATCCCGAACCAGCATGCAGTCTACATGCACGACACGCCCTCCAAGGGCCTGTTCGGCGAGGACCAGCGCTTCCACTCGTCGGGCTGCGCCCGCGTGCAGAACGTCCGCGAGCTCATCGCCTGGATTCTTCAGGGCACCCAGTGGAGCCGCTCGGAGATCGACCGCATCTTCCGCACCACCGACCGGGTGGACGCCAAGCCGGTGCAGCCCGTGCCGGTCTACTGGGTCTACATCACCGCCTGGGCCAATCCGGACGGCCTCGTGCAGTTCCGCGAGGACATCTACCAGCGCGACGGCATCGGCCCGCAGGCCGCCGGCGCTCCGGCCCAGCCGGTCGCGCTGCGCTGACCGGTCCGGTCCGCCCCTGCTGACGTGATCGAAGCCCGGCCTCGCGCCGGGCTTTTCGCGTCAGGGGCGTGGTTGCACCTGGGACGAAGACGACCCGCGACGGACACACGTCGCACATGTCGCCTCGAGGCCGGGAAGGCAGCGCGCCGCCAGGGGCATGCCTCTCACGCGCCGTCACCACCCGTGCCACACTCGCACTATGCCCGAATCACAGCCGCGCACCGTCTATTTCGAGCACACCGCGCTGGGTGCCTATATCCGCTGCGCCGCCATCTGCGCCGACACCGGCACCGAGGTGGTGGTGATGGGGCCGATCCACACCGCGCTGCCCGATCTGGAACGCCTCGCCCGTCGTAAGCTCGAACGCCGGCTCGCGCAGGATGCGGGGGAGGGGGCGTAATATCGGCACAAGGTCTGGTGTGCCGAGCGCGCTGAACCTTGGACTTGCAACCGACGCTGTGCTACCGGCTAGCCCAGTTCCCGACCGACCCGGCGACCCTCGCCGTGCCACGGAGTGATCCGGATGTCCTCGTCTTCTGCCGCCGCCACCGAGCCCTTCGACGGCTTCTTCTCGGCCTCCCTCGCCGAGGCCGATCCGGTCATCTTCGACGCCATCCAGAAGGAACTCGGGCGCCAGCAGCACGAGATCGAGCTGATCGCTTCGGAGAACATCGTCTCCCGTGCCGTCATGGAGGCGCAGGGCTCGGTGATGACCAACAAATATGCCGAGGGCTATCCGGGCAAGCGCTACTACGGCGGCTGCCAGTTCGTCGACATCGCCGAGACGGTGGCCATCGAGCGCGCCACCAAGCTGTTCGGCTGCCGCTTCGCCAACGTTCAGCCGAACTCGGGAAGCCAGGCCAACCAGGCCGTATTCCTCGCCCTGATGCAGCCCGGCGACACCTTCATGGGCCTCGACCTCGCCGCCGGCGGCCACCTCACCCACGGCTCGCCGGTCAACGTCTCCGGCAAGTGGTTCAAGGTCGCGCCCTACACGGTGCGCCGGGAGGACCAGCTCATCGACATGGACGAGGTGGCGCGCATCGCCCGCGAGTCCCGGCCGAAGGTCATCGTCGCCGGCGGCTCGGCCTATGCCCGCGTCTGGGACTTCGCCCGCTTCCGTGCCATCGCCGACGAGGTCGGGGCCGTCTTCTTCGTCGATATGGCGCATTTCGCCGGGCTGGTGGCGGGCGGCGCCCATCCCTCGCCCTTCCCGCACGCCCATGTGGCGACGACCACCACCCACAAGACCCTGCGCGGCCCGCGCGGCGGCATGATCCTCACCAATGACGAGGACCTCGCCAAGAAGTTCAACTCGGCGGTCTTCCCCGGCATGCAGGGCGGCCCGCTCATGCACGTCATCGCCGCCAAGGCGGTGGCCTTCGGCGAGGCGCTGCGCCCCGAGTTCAAGGCCTATTCCCACGCCGTCGTCGCCAATGCCAAGGCGCTGGCCGAGACGCTGAAGGCGGCCGGCTTCGACCTCGTCACCGGCGGCACCGACAATCACCTGATGCTGGTCGACCTGCGCCCGAAGAACCTCACCGGCAAGGCCTCCGAGGCCGCCCTCGGGCGCGCCTACATCACCTGCAACAAGAACGGCATCCCCTTCGACCCGCAGAAGCCCTTCGTCACTTCGGGCGTCCGCCTCGGCACCCCTGCCGGCACCACGCGCGGCTTCGGCATCGCCGAGTTCAAGCGGGTGGGCGAGCTCATCGCCGAGACGCTGGACGGCCTCTCCAAGGCCAATTCCGACGAGGGCAACGCGGCGGTCGAGGCGGCCGTGCGGGAGAAGGTGAAGGATCTCACCGCCCGCTTCCCCATCTATTCCTGACGCGGCGCCGGGCCCGTGCGCTGCCCCTTCTGCGGCTTCGCCGACACGCAGGTGAAGGATTCCCGTCCGACCGAGGACGGCTCCGCCATCCGCCGACGGCGCGTCTGCACGGAGTGCGGCGGCCGTTTCACCACCTTCGAGCGCGTCCAGCTGCGTGAGCTGGTGGTGGTGAAGCGCTCCGGCAAGCGCGTGCCCTTCGACCGCGACAAGCTCATGCGCTCGATCCAGATCGCGCTGCGCAAGCGGCCCGTGGACCCGGAGCGTGTCGAGCGGCTCGTCTCCGGCATCGTCCGGCAGCTCGAGGCCTCGGGGGAATCCGACATCCCCGCCGAGAACATCGGCCGCATCGTCATGGAGGCGCTGAAGGCGCTGGACGACGTCGCCTATGTCCGCTTCGCCTCGGTCTACCGCAATTTCCGCGACCCCCGCGAGTTCCAGCAGCTCATCGGCGAGATGTCCGAGGACGGCGAGGGGACCGCCGACCCCGAGCGCCGCTGACGTGATGGACGGGAACGCCTTCACGGCGGTCGATCTCGCCCACATGGACCACGCGCTGCGCCTCGGCCGGCGCCATCTCGGCCTCGCCTGGCCCAACCCCTCCGTCGGCTGCGTCATCGTCAAGGACGGCGTCGTGGTCGGTCGCGGCGTCACGCAGGCGGGCGGCCGCCCGCACGGCGAGACCACCGCCATCGCCCATGCGCTCGCCGTCTCCGGCCCCGGCGCGACGCGCGGCGCCACCGCCTATGTGACCCTCGAACCCTGCTCGCACTACGGCAGGACGGCGCCCTGTTCCGACGCGCTCGCGCGCGCGGGCATCGCCCGCGTCGTCTGCGCCGTCGGCGACCCCGACCCGCGCGTGCACGGCCGCGGCTTCCACATGCTCCGGGCCTACGGCATCGCCGTCGATGTCGGCGCGGGTGCGGCGGAGGCCGCCCTCGACCACCGCGGCCACTTCATCCGCGTGCGCCAGGGCCGCCCCTTCGTCCAGCTCAAGATGGCGCTCTCCGCCGACGGCTATGTCGCGGCCGCCGGCGGCGCGCGCACCCAGATCAGCTGCCCCGCGGCCACGGTCCAGCTCCACCTCGTGCGCGCCATGGCCGACGTCATCATGATCGGCATCGGCACGGTCCTGGCCGACGATCCCATGCTCACCTGCCGTCTGCCGGGCATGGAGGCGCGCTCGCCGATCCGCGTCATCATCGACTCGAAACTCCGCCTGCCGCTGACCTCGCGCCTCGTCGCCACGGCCGGCGAGGTGCCGACCTGGGTCATCTCCACCGTCGGCGCGCCGCCCGAGGCCGAACGCGCCCTGCGCCGCGCCGGCTGCGAGGTCATGCTGGTGAGCCGCCGCCCCGACGGCGTCGTCGACATGGGCGCCGCGCTGCGCCTGCTGGCGGCCCGCGGCATCACCCGCGTCATGAGCGAGGGCGGCCCCATCCTCGGCGCCACGCTGATGCGCACCGGCCTCGCCGACGAGATCATCGTCGCGCATTCGCCGGTCACTCTCGGCGACGGTGTGCCCGGCTTCACCGAGCCCATGCCGGCCCGCTACCGGCTCGCCGAGAGCCGCATGGCCGGCTGCGACCGCATCGACACCTTCCGCCCCGATCCGACCGTCCCCGAGGGAGCCTGACCCATGTTCACCGGCATCATCACCGACGTGGGCGAGATCATCGCCGTCGAGGAGAAGGGCACGGCGCGCACCCTCTCCGTTGCCTGTTCCTACCCCGCCGACAGCCTGCCGCTCGGCGCCTCGGTCTGCCACATGGGCATCTGTCTCACCGTCACCTCCCTCGCCGAGCAGGGCAACCGCACCGTCTTCTCCATCGACGCTTCCGGCGAGACGCTGGCGCGCACCACGCTCGGCGCCTGGCAGGCGGGCAAGACGGTGAATCTCGAACGCTCGCTGCGCATCGGCGACGAGCTCGGCGGCCATATCGTCACCGGCCATGTCGACGGCGTCGCCGAGATCGTCTCGCGCGAGGATCGCGACGGCACCGCCTGGTTCGTCTTCCGCGCGCCCCGGGAGCTGGCGAAGTTCATCGCCGAGAAGGGTTCGGTTGCTCTCGACGGCACCTCGCTCACCGTCAACGGCGTCTCGGGCGACACCTTCACCGTCACCATGATCCCGCACACCCTGCAGGTGACGACATGGGGCGGCGCGACGGCCGGCGACAGGGTCAACCTCGAGGTCGACATGATGGCCCGCTACGCGGCCCGCCTTGCGGAGGCGAAGGCGGGGGGCTACTAGAGCGCTCCCATTCCGAAGGACCTGCCATGGCTGCCCCGCGTTCCGCGCCCGAGCACGTGATTCCGACCCATGCCCGCGTGCTCATCGTCGAGGCGCGGTTCTATGACGATCTCGCCGACTCCCTGCTGGAGGGCGCCAAGGCCGCCATCGCCGAGGTCGGTGCCACCTGCGAGGTGCACACCGTGCCCGGCGCGCTGGAGATCCCGGCCGCCATCGCCATCCTGATGGACGCGGCGGCGGCACGTGGCCAGCCCTTCGACGGCGCGGTCGCTCTCGGCACGGTCATCCGTGGCGAGACCACCCACTACGAGATCGTCTCCGAAGAGAGCTCCCGCGCCCTCATGGACCTGTCCGTCTCCCGCAAGATGCCCCTCGGCAACGGCATCCTCACCGTCGAGAACGACGCCCAGGCCTGGGCCCGCGCCCGCAGGAGCGACCTCGACAAGGGCGGCGGCGCTGCGAAGGCCTGCCTTGCCATGATCCGTCTGAAGCGCGCGGCGGAGCAGGCGTGATGGCCGAGGTCGCTCCGAAACAGGCGAACAAGCGCGGCACGGCGCGGCTCGCCGCCGTCCAGGCGCTCTACCAGATGGACGTCGCCGGCTCCGACATCAACGACGTCATCGGCTCGTTCCAGACCTTCTGGATGGGCCGCGAGGTGGAAGGCGAGACCTATCTGCCCGCCGATCACCAGTTCTTCCGCGACATCATTCAGGGCGTGATGCGCGAGCAGCAGCGCATCGACGTGGCGGTGGACCGCATCCTTGCCGACGAGTGGCCGCTGCGCCGCATCGAGGCCGTTCTGCGCGCCGTGCTGCGCGCCGGCGCCTACGAACTCTTCGAGCGGCCCGACGTCCCGGCCAAGGTCATCATCGCCGAATATGTCGACGTGGCCGACGCCTTCGTCGACCGCGAGGAGGTCGGCATGGCGAATGCCGTGCTCGACAAGATCGCCAAGCGCGTGCGCGCCGCCGAGATGGGCGAGGCCCCGAAGGGCTGAGGGGAGGCCTCCCCTTCGCCCGGCCTTTCCGCCATCATCGCCGCATGACCCGTCCGTCCGAAGACGACCTGATCGCCCGCTTCTTCGCGCCCCTCGCCACCTCGGCCGGCGCCGACGGGCTCACCGACGACGCGGCCGTGGTGCCGGAGGGGGAGGGCGACCTCGTCGTTACCAAGGACATGGCGATCGCCGGTGTCCATTTCTTTCCCGACGACCCGCCCGGGCTGATCGCGGCGAAGGCGCTGAGGGTCAATCTCTCCGATCTCGCCGCCAAGGGCGCGGTGCCGTCGGGCTTCCTCCTCGGCCTCGGCCTGCCTCCGGATTGGACGACCGATTTTCTCGCCGCCTTCGCCGATGGGCTGGGCCGCGACATCACCGCCTATGGCTGTCCGCTGCTCGGCGGCGACACGGTGAAGGTGCCGGGCCCGCTCACCCTCTCCGTCACCGCTTTCGGCCGTGCCACGCGGACGGTGCGCCGACGCGGTGCGCGGCCCGGCGACCTCCTCTGCGTCACCGGAACGATCGGCGACGGCGCCCTCGGGCTCGCCGCGCGGCAGGCCGAACGCCAGCCCGCGACGGCGCCCGACTGGCTGCGCCTCATCGCGCCGGAGGAGCGCGCCCATCTCGTCGACCGCTATCTCAGCCCCCGCCCGCGGGTCGCCCTCGCCGCCGCCGTCGCCCGTCATGCCTCGGCCGCCATGGACGTGTCGGACGGGCTCGTCGGCGACCTCGCCAAGATGATGGCGGCCTCGGGCACCGGCGCGCGGCTCGATGCCGGAGCGGTGCCGCTATCGGGGGCGGCGGCCGCCGCCATCGCCCTGGACCCCGCCCTGCGGATGCGCGCACTGACCGGCGGCGACGACTACGAAATCCTGCTGGCCTGCCCGCCGGACCGTCTCGCCGCGCTCCGTGACGATGCGGCGGCGGCCAATGTCCCGCTGACGGTGATAGGGGAGGTCACCGAAGGCGCCGAAGTGTCCTGGACGGCAGGAGGGCAGGTGCTCTCCTTTGGCTCCGGCCGGTTCGAGCATTTCTGAGAGGCACAACGGATGGCCCGGGAAGCTCGCTGCATCAGGCAAGTGCGTCCTTCGAGGCTCGCCGCCGGACGATGCTGATGCATCGCCGGGGCTCGCACCTCAGGATGAGGAAGGTGGTGCTTGGCATCGAGCCGCACCGGCCGGCGATACGTCTGATGCAACTCGCCGCACTTCTCATCCTGAGGTGCGAGCGACAGCGAACCTCGAAGGACGCACTTCGGTTCTGCAGGGCGGAGGGTCACATGGTGGATGGGCGGGACGAGCCCGGCCATGGAGAGAGGGCGGTGCGACTGCCACCCGTCTCCTGCACACCCACCGCACAAGAAAAAGGCCCCGGAAACCGGGGCCTTCCTCATTCGACAAAGGCGGAAAGCCTCACTCCCAGGCCATGACCACGTGGCCGGGTGAGACCTCCCGATACTGCCGCACGGGCGGCACGTAGTCGGGCGAGCGCACTGGGCTCTTGATCTCGTCATTCGACACGCCGCGCTTCTGCAGGCGGCGGGCCGGATCCGGGATCGGCACGGCCGACATCAGCTTCTTCGTGTAGGGGTGCTGGGCATTGCCGAAGACCGCGGCGCGCGGGCCGATCTCGACGATCTCGCCGAGATACATGACCGCCACGCGGTGGCACATGCGCTCCACGACCGCGATGTCGTGGGAGATGAACAGATAGGCGAGGCCCATGCTCGCCTGCAGGTCGAGCATCAGGTTGACCACCTGCGCCTTCACCGACACGTCGAGGGCCGAGACCGCCTCGTCAGCGACGATCAGCTTCGGCCCGAGCGCCAGGGCGCGGGCGATGCAGATGCGCTGGCGCTGGCCGCCGGAGAACTCGTGCGGATAGCGCGAGGCCATGTCGGGCGACAGGCCGACGCGGGTCAGCAGGTCGGCGACGCGGTCGCGCGCCTCCGAGCCGGTCGCGAGTCCGTGGGCATAGAAGGGCTCGGCGATGGCCGACCCGATCGACATGCGCGGGTTGAGGCTTGCGAAGGGGTCCTGGAAGATGATCTGCATGCGCTTGCGCATGTCGCGCAGCTTGCCGCCGTCCATGGCGAGTACGTCCTCGCCGTCGACGAGGACCGAGCCGGCATTGGGCTCGATCAGGCGCAGGATGGAGCGGCCGGTTGTGGACTTGCCGCAGCCCGACTCGCCGACGAGCGCCAGCGTCTCGCCCGAGTGCAGCGAGAAGGACACGTTCTCCACCGCGTGGACGCGGCCCGAGACCTTGCCGAACAGGCCGGAATGGATGTCGAATCGGGTGGTGAGGCCGGAGACCTCGAGCACCGGCCGCTCGGCGGCCTTCACCGTGTCCGGCGTCTCCACCGGCACGTCGCTCTCGCCCGTCGTCTTGTCGACGATGGGGAAGCGCATCGGCCGGCTGATGTCCTTCATCGAGCCGAGCTGGGGCACCGCCGAGAGCAGAGCCTTGGTATAGGGATGGGCGGGCGCGGCGAAGATCTGCTCCGTCGGTCCGGCCTCCACCGCCTTGCCGTGATACATGACGACCGTCCGGTCGGCGATCTCGGCCACCACGCCCATGTCGTGGGTGATGAAGAGGACGGACATGTCCTCCTCCTCCTGCAGCTCCTTGATGAGCTCGAGGATCTGCGCCTGGATCGTCACGTCGAGGGCCGTGGTCGGCTCGTCGGCGATGAGCAGCTTCGGTCGGCAGGCCAGCGCCATGGCGATCATGACGCGCTGGCGCATGCCGCCGGAGAAACGGTGCGGATATTCGTGGAAGCGCGACTTGGCGGCGGGGATGCGCACCTTCTCGAGCAGGCGCACCGTCTCCGCCTCGGCCTCCTGCCGCGACAGACCGCGGTGGTAGATCAGCGCCTCCGCGATCTGGAAGCCGATGGTCAGCACTGGATTGAGTGATGTCATCGGCTCCTGGAAGATCATGGCGACTTCGTTGCCGCGCACGTGGTGCATCGCCTTTTCCGGCAGCGTGGTGAGCTCGCGGCCCGCCAGCTTGATGCTGCCCTCCACCCGGCCGCTCTGCGGCGGGATGAGGCGCATGATCGACAGCGCCGTCACCGACTTGCCGGAGCCGGATTCACCGACGATCGCCACGGTCTCCTTGGGGCCGACGTCGAAGGAAACGCCGCGCACCACCGCGTTCCACTCGCCCTCCCGCAGGAACGAGGTGACGAGGTTCGACACCGACAGGACGGGGCCGGCATTGGGGACGGGGGCCAGGGAATCGGCGGCAGACTGGGGCAGGGCGCTCACGTCGAATGTCACTCGCTTGAACAGGTTCGAGGCGGGAAAGAAACCTCCGCCGGGCCCGCATCCTCATGCAACATCCATTCCATTGCAACCCGCCGCGGGCATGGCGCCGATGCTGTGGACGAGGCGTTGCTGGCGGAGCTCAGTTCCTCCCGGACCGCCCACGGGCGGGGCAGGAGACGCCGTCCGAATGGGCAAGCGGAGGGCGCGGGACCCTTTTGCCCATGGGCCCGCTCGGCTAGAGAGCAGGGCTTGCGAAGGAGTGATCCCGTGCCCGCCAGACCGCTCGTCATGTATCCCGACCCGCGCCTGAAGCTGCGCGCGGCGCCGGTGGAACATTTCGACGCAGCCCTGGAATCCCTCGCCCAGGACCTGATGGACACGGTGGTCGCGGCTCCCGCCATCGGCCTCAGCGCCTGCCATATCGGCGTTCAGCAGCGGCTGGTGGCGATCCGCCTCGCCGACGACGCCCTGATGCGGCTCTACGTCAACCCGCAGATCCTCTGGACATCGCCCGAGCTCAGACGCGAGCAGGAGGGCTCGGTCTCCATGCCGGGCATCGCCGAAGAGGTGGAGCGTCCCGCCCGGATCGGCCTCGCCTGGAACACGCTGTCGGGCGCCGAGGAGCGCGGCGAGGCGGACGGCTTCCTCGCCGTCGTCCTCCAGCACGAGATCGACCAGCTCGACGGCGTCTTCTGGCTCGACCGCCTGTCCCGGCTAAAGCGCGACAGGGCGATCCGGCGCTACGAGAAGCTCCGGCGCGGCCGCTAGCCCGCCGGCAGGGGGCCGCCGGTGCGGCCGACCCGCCGCCAGTGGGCGCCGAGCCCTATCGCCAGCGCCGCGAGCCCGGCCGCCTGGCTGTAGCCGTTGGGCACCAGCAGCAGGCAGCCGGCGGCGAGGCAGAGCACGCGTTCGGCCGCCGTCGCACGGGCGAGGCCGTAACCGGCGAAGGCCACGCAGAAGCCGACCAGCGCGACGCAGGCGGCGAGCGTCACCCACAACACCGACATCCACGCGCCGAAGGTCGCCGGCATGGCATAGACCACCGCCCCCGCGGCATTGGTGCCGGCAGGAACCAGCATCAGCAACTGGGCGCCGTCCGGCGTTAGGCAGAACATGAAGGGCACGATGAAGGCCGGCAGCGTGTATTTCCACGCCTGCATCGTCGTGCGGAACGGCTCGCCGCCGGTGATGGCCGAAGCGGCGAAGGGGGCGAGCGCGGTGGGCGGCGACACGTCGGCGAGCACCGCATAGTAGAACATGAACATATGCGCAGCCGCGGGCGGCACGCCGACCTTCACCAGGGCCGGCACCAGCATGACCGCGGCGATGATGTAGCTCGCCGTCACCGGCACCGAGAGGCCGAGCACCCACATGGCGAGGGCGGCCATCAGCAGGATCAGGAAGACGTTCGAGCCGCCGGCCGAGATGATGATGCCGGAAATGGTGAGGCCGAGGCCGGTCAGGTTCACCACCGAAACGATGATGCCGGCGCAGGCGCAGACCGCCACGATCCCAAGCGTCGAGCGCGTCCCGTCGAGCAGCGCGTCGATCATGCCGGTGCCGCCGGGGGGAACCGGCCGGCCGGCGCGCGTGGCTCTCCAGCTCTGCAGGCCGGAGGCCGCGACAGCGGCCGCCATGCCCCAGAAGCTCGCCACGGAGATGCGGTCGTTGAACAGTTCCTGCAGCCCCAGCGATTGCGGCATGCCGCTGATGCCGAACAGCCAGGCGCCGAGGGCGGCGAGGCAGCCGATCGCGAAGGCCTCGCGCGTCACCAGCCGGCTATCCTCCCGCACCATGGAGAGGACGAAGGCGACGACGATCGACCAGTAGACCGCCATGAAACTGGTGAAGCCCATCACCAGGAACACCGCGATCGCGGCGAGCGAAATGAAGTGGTAGCCGCCGCGCTTGGTCAGCTCCCACACCGAGGCATCCGACGTGCGCACCGGAACGACGCCGAGCCGGCGGGAATCGGCCTCCGTCATCAGCCAGCAGGAGACGTAGTAGAGGACGGTCGGGATGGTGGCGTAGATGAGGATCTGCAGATAGTCGACGTCGAGGAACTCGGCGATGATGAAGGCTGCCGCCCCCAGCGTCGGCGGCGACAGCGTGGCGCCGATCCCGGCCGCCGAAAGCATCCCCCCCGCCACCTGCGGATCGTAGCCCGAGCGCTTCAGCATCGGCCAGGCGAGGGTCGAGACCGTGACGGTCGTCGCCACGCCCGAGCCTGACACGGTCCCGAGCAGGAAGCCGGAGGCGACCACCGCGCGGCCCGGCGCCGAAGGGGAGGGGTTCTTGCCGAACAGGGCGAAGGCCCATTCGATGAAGAAGCGCCCGGCGCCGCCGCGGTCGAGCACCGCCCCGTAGATGGTGAAGAGGATGATGAAGGTCGCCGCCACGTCGAGGGGCGTGGTGAAGATGCCCTCGAGCGTCAGGAAGTTCTGCCCGACGATGCGGTTGAGCGTGAAGCCGCGATGTTCGAAGACGTCGGGAATCAGCCAGCCGGTGCGGGCATAGCAATAGACGAGGAAGGCGGCGGCGATCGCCGGCAGCACCCAGCCCACCGTGCGCCGCGTTGCCTCCAGAACCAGCAGCATGAGCGCGAGGCCCATGACCAGCTCCTCCGGCGAGGGCCGCATGGCGCGGGTTTTGTACTCGTCGATATTGGTGGAGAGATAGTACGCGCTGTAGAGCGCCAGCACCGCGAAGAACCAGTCGGCCGGCTGCAGCCGCGCCAGGAAACGATTCGAGACCAGCAGCGGATAGGCGGCGAAGCACAGGATCAGCGCCCAACCGAGGCCGTAGCCGAAGCTCGACCGGCCGAAGACGGTGAACATCGGGTTGGGGTGGTGCAGCACATAGGCGACCATGGCGATGGCGATGAGCGCCACCACCAGCTCCTCGATGCTCGCCCGGCGCGTCTGCGTCGCGCCGTCGGGGCCCGGGCGCGCCAGCGGATAGAGGATGAAGATCAGCGCAAGGCACAGGCTGAGGAAGCTCGCCCGGTAGACGGTGGTCGTGATCGAGAACTGCGTCCAGTAGAGCGCCATGGCGGCGACGAAGAAGGAGACGCCCGCCGTCAGCCAGCCGAGCCAGCCGCTCACCCGCCGCGCCGGTCCGCCCTCGGAGTCCGAGGACAGCCTCTCGATCTCTTCGTCCGTGAGGATGCGCTCGCCGGCCGCCGAAGCCGGTGTTCCACCTGCCGTCATCTGTCTGGTCCCCTGCTGGCCGCCGGATCCACGGCTCTTGCCGGCCGCGCTCGCGCCGCATGTCCGAAAGCCGGAACGGTCGACCCGCCCCGGCTCCCGGTCGGCCGGCTCCGCCGCGATTACATCGAGACGCCGCGCGCCTTGTAGAAGGCCTCGGCGGCCGGATGGAACGGCGCTGCCAGTTTCGCCGCGGCGCTCTGCAGGCTCAGTTTGCGGGCCTCGGGGTGGATGGCCTGCATGTCGGTCAGGTTGTTGAATATGCCCTCGAGGATGAGGGTGACCAGATCGTTCGGCGCCTTGCCATCCACGAGCATGACGTTGGCGACGCCGATTCCCTGCACCGGCTGCGTCTGGCCGGCATAGGAGTTCGGCGGCATGACCGAGAGCCGGTAGAGCCCGGGAAATTTCTTGTCCATCTCCGCCAGCTCCTTCGACGTGTCGAGGAGCTTGAACGGCGTGCGGCCGTTCTGGGCGAGATCGCGGATGGCGGCCGTCGGCACGCCGCCGCCCCAGAAGAAGCCGGCGATCTTGCCGTCAGCGAGCGCGTTGGCGGATTCGGCGACGCCGAGATTGTCGCGGATGATGTCGGTCTTGGGGTTGAGGCCGGCGGCCTCCAGCGTGCGGTCGGCCCATCCCTCGGTGGAGGAGCCTGCAGACCCCACGCCGATGCGCTTGCCCTTCATCTCGGCGACCGAGTTGATCGCGGGCGTCGCCACCGTATGCAGGACGTTGTCGTAGAGCACCGCGATCAGGCGGATGTCGCGCTTGCCGCCGCGGGCATAGGCACCGACGCCGTTGAGCGCGTCGATCACCGAATCCAGGGTCGAGAAGCCGATGTCGGCGTCGCCGGCCGAGAGCAGGTTGATGTTGTCCACCGAGCCGCCGGTGACCTGCGAGGTCGCCTGGACGTTCGGCACCTTCTCGGTCAGCACGCGGGCGAGGCCGCCGCCATAGACGAAATAGACGCCACCCGTGCCGCCGGTGGCGACGGTGAGGCGGCGGCGGGCCTGGGCGAGGGCGGGGGCGGAGAGGCTGAGAAGGCCGGCACCGGCGGCGAGTGCCGCCCGGCGGTTCAGGATCAGGGTCATCGACGTTTCCTCGTGGTCGGGGCGGGCCGGTTCGTCCGGCCTTCGGCGAAAGTTCGCGAGGAAAAGAGCATGACGGGGCAGGGAAGTGAAGCCCCGTCGCGGGAGCCGGCGCGGCGGCCGGCTCTGCGAGCGGTCCGCGGCCGGCCCGTCAGGCCGCCTTGATGGTGGAGAAGAAGTCCGTCACGCCGGAGCGGATCTTCGTCGTCTGGTCGGCCACCGCGTTGGCCGCAGTGAGGACGAAGGTGGACGTGGTCCCCGTCTCGCTGGCCGCCTGGCTGACGCCGGCGATGTTGCTGGACACCTCCTGGGTACCGCGCGCGGCCTCCTGGATGTTGCGGGCGATCTCCTCGATGGCCGATTGCTGCTCGCTGACCGATGCCGAGATCGAGCCGGCGATGGTGCTGATCGTCTCGATCGTGGTGCCGATCTGGGTGATCGAGCTCACCGACTGATTCGTCGCGGCCTGGATGGCGGCGATCTGCACGCCGATCTCGTCGGTGGCCTTGGCGGTCTGGCTGGCCAGGCTCTTCACCTCGGAGGCGACCACCGCGAAGCCCTTGCCGGCCTCACCGGCGCGCGCCGCCTCGATGGTCGCGTTGAGCGCCAGGAGGTTGGTCTGGCCGGCGATGTTGGCGATGAGGTTGACGACGTCGCCGATCTTCTGGGCGGCTTCGGCGAGACCGTCCATCACCGTCTTGGACTGGCGCGCCTGATGCACCGCCTGGTTGGCGATCTCCGTGGAATGGCTGACCTGGCGGCCGATCTCGGCCACCGCGCTCGACAGCTCCTCGGAGGCAGCCGCGACCGTCTGCACGTTGGAGGCCGACTGTTCGGAGGCGGCGGCCACCGCCGTGGACTGGCGGGTGGTCTCCTCGGCATTGGCGGCGAGGCCGTTGGCGGTGCTGCTGAGCTGCTCGGCCGAATGTTCCATGGTCTTCAGGGCCGCGGTCATCTCGACGTTGAAGGAATCGATGGCGCGGCTCATGCGGTCCTGCCGCTCCTGCCGCTCGGCGAGCATCGCCTCCTGGTAGACCGAGATGGCGATGTCCATGTCGATCATCACGGCGGCGTTCACCGCCGTCAGCACCCGGGAGAGCTTGCCGGGGTTCCACTTGTAGGTCTTCACCGCCAGTTCCCCGAGCTGGGCGAGCACGTAGTTGTAGCCGCCGATATACCAGCGCGGCTCGAGGCCAATCTTGTTGTGGACATGGCCGATCGTCCTGACGCCGTTCATGTAGGAGGCATCGAAGGTGCCGGAGAAGAGCTTCGCCCAGTGGCCGCCCTGCGCCGCCTTCAGCCGCGGAATCTCCTTGCCGACCATCGCGGCGAGCTTGGGTTCACTGGTGACGTGCCGGTAGAACCCCTCGAGGATCTGCGGCAGGGTCGGCTCGACGACCTTCCAGAACTCCCGCAGCAGGGCGCTGGTTTCATCGTTGATGCGCATGAAGCGCATCCGGACAGCGCGTTCCGTGGCCTCGTCGGAGGCGGCTTGAGCCATGGTCTTCATCGGAGAGGGTCCTGGTAGCGGGCGCGGTTGAACGCCACGTGTTATGATGTTCCGTTGCTCTTCGCCGGCAGCCGAAGTGCTGTCCGCGGTACCCTGTAGGGGAATTCCGCGAATACTTGCATGAACATTGACGCGTTATTCCTAAAAATATCTAAATCGACATGTGGAATAGGGGCGTCCGCCGGTCCCCGTCGGGCGGATTGAGGCACATCAACGCCTGCCCCGCGGCCGGCAAACCCTTCTCATCCGGTGCGGCCCAAGGGGCTGGCCCGAACGCGGAACCTCCGAGGGGAGCGGCCGCCAGGACGCGGCCGCTCCCTGCCCGTCAGCCGGCCGGCGCGATCTTGTCCTGGGTCTTCGTCTCGAAGTCGCTCGCCTCGTGCCGCTCGTGGAGCTGGCTCGCGGGATCGCCGGTGACGCGGTTCACCATCCGGCCGCGCTGCACGGCGGGACGGGCGAAGACCTGTTCCGACCAGCGGTTGACGTTGGTGTAGCTTTCGACGTCGAGGAATTCCCCGGCATTGTAGAGCAGTCCCTTGGCGAGCTGACCGTACCAGGGCC